>JBKBSI010000319.1:0-2239 GCA_046291745.1 Pseudomonas sp.
CTGCTCCGACTTGAGGGGGGGGGAAAACAAAAAGGGCATCCCGAGGATGCCCTTTGCTGCGTGCTGTGAAGTCTAGAGATCGTCTTCGGTTTCCAGATTCTTCTTCAGCTTGTTCATGGCGTTCTTTTCCAGTTGCCGGATACGTTCGGCAGACACCTGGTACTTGGCGGCCAGCTCGTGCAGGGTGGCTTTCTCTTCAGCCAGCCAGCGCTGGTAGAGAATATCGCGGCTGCGCTCGTCGAGCAGTTCCAGCCCCTGTTGCAGCTGATTGACCGAGCTGTCGGACCAGTCAGCCGACTCCAGCTGGGTAGCAGGGTCGTAGCGCTTGTCTTCAAGGTAATGCACGGGCGCGTAGGCGGCGCTGTCGTCGTCTTCGTCCTGGGCGCCGTCGAAGCCGACGTCCTGGCCGTAGAGTCGGCTTTCCATCTCGCGCACTTCACGGGTGGCCACGCCTAGATCGGCGGCGACCGCATCCACTTCATCCTGGGACAGCCAAGCCAGTTTCTTCTTGGCGCTGCGCAGGTTGAAGAACAGCTTGCGCTGGGCCTTGGTGGTGGCGACCTTGACGATGCGCCAGTTGCGCAGGATGAACTCGTGAATTTCGGCGCGAATCCAGTGCACCGCGAAGGACACCAGGCGCACACCCATTTCCGGGTTGAAGCGCTTGACCGCCTTCATCAGGCCGACATTACCTTCCTGCACCAGATCGGACTGGTTGAGACCATAGCCTGAGTAGCTGCGGGCAATATGCACCACGAAGCGCAGGTGCGACATAACCAGTTGGCGAGCCGCTTCCAGGTCTTCGTTGTAGTACAAACGATCAGCCAGCTCACGCTCTTCCTCGACACTGAGTATCGGGATGCTGCTCACCGTCTGAACATAGGCCTCGAGATTGGCTCCCGGGACCAGATTATGTACGGGCTGCAAGGCAGTGCTCATGCTTGGACTCCAGAAAATTAGCGACCCAGTGTATCACTCCCATCTAAGACTGTGAATGCCCTGGGAAAGTTCACACCATGCTATCAATATTCAGTTAAAACAGTGGGTTAGCTGGAACAGGGATTACTGCGGCTGGATTTCGCGAATATGCCGACCGACTGCCAGCCAGGCACCGACCAGACCCAGAAGCATGGCTCCGGCCAGCAGGGTGACGCCGTCCAGCATGGGCATGCCCGAGAGTTCAAAGTCACTCTGGTATAGCGATGCCACCTCGCGTACGCGCACGTTGAGCCAGAGCAGACCGAGTGCCAGCAGCAGCCAGGCCAGCAGACCCGAGAGCAGCCCGTAGAGCACGCCGATGTAAAGGAAGGGACGACGGACAAAGGCGTCGGTACCGCCCACCAGCTTGATCACCAAAATTTCATTGCGGCGGTTTTCGATCGCCAGGCGAATGGTATTGACCATCACCAGCAGCAGGGCCAGGACCAGCATCACCGCCAGACCGCCAATAAAGCGCTCAAGCATGGCCAGAATACGGGTCAGACGCTCGATCCACAGCAGGTCGATCTGCACCAGGTCCACGCCCGGCAGGGTCGCCAATTGATCACGCAGGGGCTGTAGCCCGGAGGCGCCGCCTTCGATACTGGTAGGCGTCACCACTATCACAGAAGGCAGCGGGTTGTAGGCCAGTTGCTGCAGCGCCTCGCCCATGCCCGAATGCTGCTGGAACTCCACCAGCGCCAGCTCCTTGTCCAGCAGTTCGGCTGCGGCCACGCCGTCCAGCGCCTGAATGTCGGCGCGCAACTGCTCGGCGGCGTCGCCCTTGACCGACTCCTCGATATATACCGAAAGCTGCGCGGCGCGTTGCCAATCAACCCCCAGGCGCTCGACCTGACCGATCAGCACTGCCAGCCCCATGGGCAAGGCCAACACTATGGTCATCACCAGCATGGTCATCAGGCTGCTGACTGGGTGGTGCCTGAGCTGGTCCAGCGCCTGACGGGCACTGTCGCGGTGGCTACTCAGCCAGCTGCGCAGCGGGTGCCGCCAGTCGCGCTTGGAGCGGGCAGCGCCCTTGGGTGCCTTGGCTTTAGCTTTGGCTTTGGTCGGCTGCTTGGCTGGTTTGGGTTTGTCTTCAGCCATGCTGCTCCCCATCCTTGAGCAGGCGCCCTTGATCCAGAGTGAGCATGCGGTGTTGCAGCGTGGCAATCAGCGGCAGGTCGTGGCTGGCAATAATCACCGTGACCCCGACCCGGTTGAAATCCTCGAACAGGCCCATGATCTCCGCCGACAGGTCAGG
>JBKBSI010000031.1:0-3372 GCA_046291745.1 Pseudomonas sp.
AAAATATATGAGATTTTTCAAAAGCCTTTGAAGTCCAAGTCAAAATCCGCAAAGCTAGAGTCTCTTCATCCAGGAGAATCCTTCGATAAATATTCTGCGATGTTTTTACATGATTTGGTATTCTTGTCAGGACCTCTTACCCACAAGGAAGTAATAGAATTATTGATCCAGCTGTTTGGGAAGTCAAACTTCAATAACGTCTCTCACCTCTTGGCGATTCTCTGCGCTTTTGGTTCCATCGAAAGAAATAAGAAAGGTCTTTATCGATCCAAAAGTCTGAACTGTTACTATAAATATAATTTTGACTTGTCTCCTTTTATAGCTGTTTTTCGGAATTATGCGCAAAGAAAATACCCGGAAAGACTTTATGCGTATTGAGCAAATAATTTCAAGAGACCTTAAGGTTCCCGAAGGCCTTATCAATGAGGCAATATCCGGAGCTAGGGTTCGAGTAAAGAAGTTTTCAATTCCTAAAAGATCCGGTGGTTCTAGAGAAATTTACCATCCTTCAAAAAAGCTTAAGGTTATCCAGTATTGGTTGATGCATTCTGTATTTTGTAAGATGCCTCTAAGCGATGCTGCTATGGCGTATAGAGAGCGGATCTCAATACTACATAATGCTAAAGCGCATTCGTTGAACCGCTACTTCTTGAGAATGGATTTCAAAGATTTTTTTCCTAGCATACGCTTCAGAGATATCGAACCGCATATCAAAGCCTGGCACATAAATGTCGAGCCTGAATGGGATTTGAACGATAAATCACTAGAATTTATTAATCAGTCTTGTTTTTTTAAGGATGATAGATTGGCAGTTGGATATCCGTCGTCCCCGGTTATTAGTAACATAGTTATGAGAGATTTTGATTCCCAGACTCTCAATAAAATTGGATCAGGAGAATATGGGAGTGTCGTCTACACTAGATATGCCGATGATATGGTTTTTTCAACGAATCAAAGGGGTGCTTGCAGGGAAATAATTAAGGCGGTTAAGGAAATTGTTAGTAGCTGCAAGTCTCCTACTTTGGTAATAAATGAATCTAAAACACGTTTAGGTAGTAGCACGGGAGGATCGGCCTCAGTTACTGGTCTAAAGATTTGCCAAGATGGCCGTATCACCATAAATCGTAAACATAAAGATCATATAAGATTAATGCTTAGCCTCTTTGCAAAAGGTAAGCTTGACCCAAAAGAAGTACCATCGCTAGCAGGACATTTAGCTTACTGTCATCATGTAGCCCCGGACTTCTACTCAGGACTATCCATTAAGTTTTTCAAAGAGATACATCAAATTCGTGCTATGGGTTTGTAACAATTGGCTGCACAGCGACCGATTTTCCGCCGCTTCGCGGCTCCAAATCAGCGCGCGAGCCGGGCGCTAGCTTCCAAAGGAGAATCCGAAAGCATGATGGAGAATTTGACGAGCATCGCTGATTACTTTCGGAAGATTCCAGCTGCTTTTTTAGTGGCAATAGTAACAGTTCTCGGGCTAATACTGTTCCTGCCCGAAGAGTACGCGCAGATAGTCGCAGTAGACGGGTTTCGAAGCGAGCATAGAGTTTATCTTGGCCCCGCTTTTTTGCTGACATTGTCATTCTGTGTTGCAAGAGTCTTTATCTTTATCATGCAAGGTCAGGCTCAGCGAAAAGCTCTAAAGTGGAAGCAGGAGTCCCTGCACAAGCTAACACCAGAGGAAAAGGGCTATTTGGTTCCTTACATTGAGGGCCAGCAGAATAGCGTATACGTAGGCATGGAAGACGGCGTGATGTCTGGGCTAAGGGCAAAAGGCATCACTTATCTGGCTGCCAATATGGGCGATTTGCTTAACGGATTTGCCTTCAATCTTCAGCCTTGGGCGCGGGAGTATCTGGAGAGCAATCGCCACCTTCTTGATGGGTATGCGGGCCAACCAATGACTCCTCAACAGAAGCTACACTCTAGATGGTGAGGCTAACAGTCACCGTAAATTGGGGTCTAAATTGCGGTCAAATGAACATTAGTCGGGAAGCTTCATCTGCCCCTTACTTTCGCACAACCCTGCTCACCAAACACGCTGAAACTCCGTCGGAGGCGAGCCTGCAGTTGATAACGCATTGTCCTGATGCACCGGCAGATCGAGCCCCTGCTGTGAATCCTCGATCGCCTCAATGGTAATTACCGGTAGTGCGGGGTTGGTCGCACCGAATACCGTGGCGAAGGACACGTCGGCTGCATCCCTGCCGGTGCCGAGGCGTAAAAGCCCCATGATTGGAGACACGCCACTGGGGTCGAACAGATACCAGCGGCCACTGAGGTATACCTCGACGTAGGCATGGAAATCTGCAGGCCGGAAAGCCGGGTTTGCGCCGAACTCGATGCCGGAAACAAAGCGTGCCGGCATGTTCAGTGCGCGGCAGGTGGCAATCATCAAATGGGCAAAGTCGCGGCATACACCCACATGGTCGGTCAGTGTATCCACGGCAGAGGTACTGCTGCCCGAGCTGCCCGAGGTATATCGGGTTCTCTGGTATACCCAGTCACGGATGGCCAGCACGCGGTTATAACCGGGCTGCATGTTGCCGAACTTGTGATTGGCCAGCGCCTGAAAGCGGTCTGACTCGCAATAGCGACTGGGATAGATGTAGTTGAAGAGATCCATCGGCAAGTCAGCAACCGCCATCTCTTCCAGGGTGCCGGGGTCCGCTACCGTGTGGTAGATCTCCACCAGCCCCTCGTAGCGAACCACCAGCTCTCCACTGTTGGCGCGTACCTTCAACCACCGCGTGCCGTCATCGTTCTGCATGAACAGTTGCTGTTGCACAGGCTGGTTGATGCTCAGCGATTCGCTGAGGACCTGCTGGCTGGCCGTGATGGCCGGATGAATGTTGAACAGGAAGTCACAGGTGGTATCCAGCACACCATAGGTGAGTTCAATTGAAAATTTCAGCCGCACCATGGCAGTCTATCCTCTGGTGGTACATGAGAAGCCGACAGGGGGAGAAGCCCGGCCCCAGTTGCCGGTCTAGAGCCTGACCATAGGTGCAGGCGGGAAAGATATACTTGGGACTGCCTGGAGCGGATTGCGTTCAGACCGCCAGCCAACCCATCTTGACAGACAAACCGGTGAAAACTAAACCCACACGTCAATTACCGGCGCATCCGGCATGGAAAGTGTGCGGTGGCATCGCCCTGTTAGGTTGCTCTCAATAGCAGGAGTTGGGCGTGCTCATCGGATTGATGTCTCCGGCGACCTCATCGGGGTCTATTCCATGGGAGATCAATACCTCGCGCACGAAATTGATCTGCTCAAGAATCCTGCTGGCATCCTCGCCATATTCGAACCGGGTTACTTCTACCGGCTTGGGCATGAATGTGAACGCTGTTTTCAGGGCTTGC
>JBKBSI010000031.1:3382-23147 GCA_046291745.1 Pseudomonas sp.
ACATGGGAGTTGTCCTGGGCAATGGATGCAGATCGATGGTATCCCGCTGATCCTTGGTGGGTCTACGAAATCTCGGCGCATCCACAAGGTAGGAGCTGCGGCCTCGCGGCGAAGCCTGGCCCCGCATTCGCGCCGAGGCCGGCGCTCCCACTAAAACGAATAAATCAGGCTGAATAAATCGGGGCAGATGAACATGAATCTTGTTGGAAACCGTCAGCTGCTCGCGAATTTTGCCCAAAACGAGTTTGCCAACGGACGGCTAACCTGTGCCTAACGCGAACCGCGAAGACGAGGCAGCTCGCGCTATTCATAAGGCCTCGCCACTGGCTTGCATGCTTTCATGGAAATCCCCTACACTTTCAACGGGCTCAACGGGCGCCCACCTCGCGAAAGCATCAGCACCTGATCTCGCAAGCTCAATGCTTGCATACCCTCCCTGACCAACTGCGAGAAGGTCAATTTATGCTGGAGTTGGTATGCACTCTCATTTTTCTGAAAATCCGGAACCATCAATAAGTAGCACCTCTATAACCCTTGCTCTGCGCGAGGCCAAGCGTTTACATCGCATTGCAAAATCTGATGCCCTGTCTTCTTCGTTGCCGGTGCTTCGACGACTTCTATCTGCAGGTGTGCTGCGCAATACCACGCTACCGCAAGCATTTCGCGCTCGCTCCAGCTTGCAGCGGAAGCACTTTCTACGACTGCTGGCTCTCGAAGCAGGATTTTCAAGCTGGGAAGCGTACAGGCCTGCCTTGATGTGCATAAACCCGTCCGAGCTGGACTCGTTCATCGTACTTGAAAAGGGCTGGGCCTTTGTCCACAACTGGTTCCCTTCGGAGGAGCAGGCGCAGGCACAGGTCGCCAAAGTCGGTGGACGTGTATTGCGAATCGGTAGCCACGCCGTGGCTCTGACGCCGCAGCAAGTAGAAGACCACTACAAGTTCGGTGGCAGCCATGGATGAAGCCGTTTTTTCGTGCGCTAGCATTCTAGCGATTATTGCGTGGCTATCTCTGGCACTGGCTCTGGTTATTCCGCCCTCGCCTCATAGAGAACGATTGCTGCGGTTCGCAGGTCGGCAGGTTCCTGTCGTCTTGTGCGCGCTGTACGCAGCTGTTCTGTACGCAAATTGGGGAGCGGTACCGAACGGAGATTTTTCTGATCTCACCAGTGTCGTTGTCCTGTTTTCAGTGCCTGGGAAGATGCTCGGAGGCTGGATTCATTTTCTGGCTTTTGACCTGTTGGTTGGGCGCGGTGTTATCGACCACGGCTTGGCGCACGGCTATCCTCGTCCAGTCCTGGTCTTGATGCTGCCGATCATCTTTCTCTATGGCCCTCTGGGACTGCTTGCATACATCCTCCTTGGGATGATGATGCGGGGAGTGACCATACGAAGAGACGTCTAAGCGTTCCATAAAAAACCGGGGTCAGATGAACTTGAATGGGAAACCTTCATCTGACCCCTGTCTGCCCCCGGTCTGCCCCAAGGTAGGAGCCGCGGCCTCGCGGCGAAGCCTGGGCCCGTATGCGCAACATCAGGGTCCGGTATCTGACCCTGAGTTACTGACGTCAACGTGCATTGACTGCCAATCGCTCAAGCGTAAGCGCTGTTCTACGGTCTATCAGATCGATTATCCGTTTCACTATCGGGTGGTTGGCAAACTCAGGCTGCGCTCCGGCAATTTGTCTGGCTTTCTTCGGTAGCTGTATCGCCAACTCACGGACACGCTTGCGTACCTGAGCCTTGCCAAGCCTGTTCTCCTCCGAGAAGCGGTCCCAGTGTCGGTCCATGACTTTACTGAATTTGTACTTGCCGCCGATTGTCATCGCCATTTTCACTGTTGGTTCAGGATAAATGGCCGTGGACACCACATCATAAAGCGGCGCTAATACCGGCTCGCTGCCGTGGTAGAGCAAGGAGAAGTTCTTGCCGTGGGCATCATGATTGCCCACCAGGGTGTTAAACACAGCGTAATCCAGCAGGTTCAGTACATGCAGGGCGGATGGGCGAGTAGTGCTGCGCAGCAAGTCGAAGATCTGAGGGAATCCCGGCCCGCCTTCATTCTGGTATTTGAGCTCAGAAATTACACCCAGAGCCTGGCAGAAATCCTCCTGATGGATTCGCTGCACCTCCCCCTCTGAGCATTCAATGCGGTCATAACGCTTCACCAGAAGAGCATGTTGATGCCCTGCCCGGTATATCGATGCTTGGGCAACCGGCAGCTTCATGGCCTTGGCCAAATGAAGACAAAAGGCTTCGTTTGTCACGCTGTCTTCCACCTCTCGGATAGGCGGCTTCAGAATATGAGTACTGGGGCTCCCGTTGAGGGGTAAGCCGATGCGGGTACCGTCATATACAACCGGAAGTTTGTCTTGTGCGCCAGCTAGCGACAGGCGCAGCCCCTCCGTCCCGGCCAGCATAGGACGCTTGGGAAGCTCATCAATGACCGCAGCCAGTTGCTCGCTTGTCAGCCACTTAACGTCGTAGGAATTGTCACTGGGGGGCGGTTGGTCACCCGTTGAGATCGATACCGCACCCGCACACTCGCCCCCGATGAATTCAAGAAGACCAAACTCATTCTGACTAGAGACTTGAGCCTGCCGCGCAACCAGATTGCGCATACGGCCTTCCGGAAGCAATCCGGCAAAGAACGGTCGTGACTGACGGTCACTAAAAGGCTCACGTTGGAGAGGTAATGATTGCGACAATGGCCACAACGAGGGGTTATCCAGAGCTTCAGCTGCGTATTGAAAGCTCAATCGTCCACCCACCAGCGAAAGCGTGCCGACGCGCTGCGAGTGCAAGTAAACATGCAGTTCATGCATCATTTCGAAGCTCCTCGCTCAGCGGCATGCCTGCCAGCGTCAGCTCGCCGCCCAAGGCCTGAATCACGGTCAACGTCAAACCCAGATGTGCAGTTGGTTTGCCTGCTTCAAGATCCCCAATAAAGCGCACACCCACGCCTGCGGCCAATGCCAACTGCGATTGGGTGAGTCCTAGTTGTTTACGCCCCTGCTTGATTGCTGCTCCCAGCTCAATGGGGGTTTTGATTACAGACATGGCCTCTCCGAAAGATTACCGATCGGTAAGATTAAGCGCTTTCAGCGGACAACTCAACAAAATATTCCCGAACGGGAATATCTGGTCGCCAATCCACGGCCTCCATGTCTTTTATTCCCGTACGGGAATATTTACCTAACCAAGACAAGCCATTACGAATAATCCATAAGCAGCCGCTGTTCCTGTTCGACGGCAGCCTCTTTTCCGGCCTTTCCCGGACCCTCAATTCTTGCCACCACCACCCCTCAAAACAGTCGCATCTCCTAGCGACGCCGCAGCATATTAGGCGCACTATGTTCGCTACCGCACATTCAATGCCGTGCAGATAATCTAGGATCATCATCTTTCGCGCTCGGCCCACTGAGAGTACAGGCATGCCCACTTCCAAGCTCAACTCCCCGGATACCCAGAAGACGCCACTCCCGCCGCCCTCGCCACTACAGAACCATCTGCTGATCGGTCTGAATAACGTAATCGGCGATCGCATCCTGCCCCATCTCGAGCTGGTCGACATGCCGCTGGGCAAGGTGCTGTATGAGCCGAATGATGTCATGACCCACGTGTACTTTCCGATCGATTGCATCGTATCTCTGCTATATGTGATGGAGAGCGGTGCCTCTGCAGAAATATCGGTGATCGGGAATGAGGGGCTGGTCGGTATTTCCCTGTTTATGGGCGGGGAGAGCACGCCCAGCCGCGCGGTGGTGCAAAGCGCCGGCAGGGCCTACCGGCTAAGCAGTCGGCGCATCAAGGATGAGTTCAAGCTGCATGGCGACTTGCTGGTGCTGATGTTGCGCTACACCCAGGCTCTCATCACGCAGATGTCCCAAACCGCCGTATGCAATCGCCACCACAATATTGACCAGCAATTATGCCGCTGGCTTCTACTGTCATTGGACAGACTGCCCAACAACCAGTTGACCATGACCCAGGAACTGATCGCCAATATGCTGGGTGTACGCCGCGAGGGGGTTACCGAAGCAGCCGGAAAACTGCAGAGGCTCGGGGTCATCGCCTACAATAGGGGCAAGATCACAGTGCTCGACCGCCCTCGTCTGGAACAACTCAGTTGTGAGTGCTATGCCGTGGTAAAAGCCGAAACCGACCGCCTGCTGCCCTATCCAAAATTCGGCTCTCCCCACCCGGTACCCAGCGCCAATTAATCGAGCCATAGGTATGGTGTCGAACAGACAGCCCACTTTGCGCGGGCTACAATCCGGCTAGACCAACCACCGCAGCCCCTTCAAAGTGCAGCCTTCCGGCCCGCTCCTGCCGTGCCGGAGAACTGAATGCCAGTACAGCCCGTCAACGCCCGTATCAACCAACTGCTGGATGGTCTTCCCGTCGCAGAAGAAGCCCTGATACTCAGTCACAGCAAGGAAGTCGAGCTGCGCTTTGGCGACGTGCTCGGCCTTGCCGGGAAAGCCCACACCTACGCTTACTTCCCGCTAACCGGGATGATTTCGCTGCTGGCCACCGTTGATGAAGCCGCGGCGCTGGAAATGGGCATGATCGGCAATGAAGGCGTGTTGGGTGCGACCCTGCTGCTGGGCGTAGAGGAGTCACCCCTGCGTGCAGTTGTTCAAGGCAAGGGGACCGCCCTGCGCCTGACAGCCGCTGCGCTTCAGGATGCGCTACTCGACTGCCCAGTATTGAGCGCACGCATGAATCGCTACCTGTATGTGCTGATGGCACAGCTGAATACCACCGCCGGTTGCACCCATTTCCATCAGGTCAGTGAACGCCTGGTGCGTTGGCTGCTGATGATGGACGACCGCACAGCAGCAAGCAGCATGCACCTGACCCAACAGTATCTGGCCGACATGCTGGGCGTTCAACGCAGCGCTGTAAGCATTGCAGCAGGGGCGCTGCAGGCCAGCAACCTCATCAGCTATTCCCGTGGCGAAATCAAGGTGCTCGACCGCAAAGGCCTGGAGAATGCCGCCTGCAGCTGCTACCCGGCACTTGTCAAAATCCAGAAAGAGCATCACCTCGAACAAACCACAGCACCCAAACAGATACGCCGATAAAGCCTGCTTTCTATGCAGGGTAGCGGCGGCGCCGAAAATTAAGCGTGTTATGTTTGTTATCGCACATTCAGCCGTCGTATGAATCAACTAAGATCAAAAGCTCTGAATACCGGCTAATTGCCATCGGTTACCCGTCACCCAGGTAGCTCGCCGCAACCTATTAAAGGGTCGCTTCCGACCCGCCCCTACGGTGCAGGATACCCATGTCAAAACAGCTTGCCAAAGCCCCTGTAAACCAGCTCCTCGACAAGCTTCCAGTCGCAGAACAGAGCCTGATACTGAGTCACGGAAAGGAGGTCAAGCTGAGCTTCGGCGACATTCTCAGCCTTGAGGGCAAGTCCCACGCCTCCGCTTATTTCCCCTTGACCGGCATGATTTCACTGGTGACCAACGTGGATGAGTCCGCGCCGCTGGAAATGGGCATGATTGGCAATGAAGGCCTGCTGGGTGCAACCTTGGTGCTGGGCGTAGATGAAGCACCGCTGCGCGCCGTAGTTCAGGCCAAAGGCTCGGCCCTGCGCATCCCCGCCGCCGCATTGCAGGACCTGTTGCAGGACTGTCCGGTATTGACCCGGCGCTTGAACCACTATCTTTATGTGTTGATGTCACAGCTCAATAGCGCTGCCGGTTGCAGACATTTCCACCCGGTCAGCGAGCGACTGGTACGCTGGTTGTTGATGACTGACGACCGCATTGCTACCCACAGCATGCACCTGACTCAGCAGTTTCTGGCCGACATGCTGGGCGTTCAACGCAGTGCCGTCAGCATTGCAGCGGGCGCGCTGCAGGCCAGCAATCTGATCAGCTATTCGCGGGGCAAGATCAAGGTACTCAACCGCAAGGGTCTGGAGAACGCCGCCTGCAGTTGTTATTCGGGGATTGTGAAAATCCAGAAGGCTTATCGCCCTGAAGAAGCCTTGGTAGCGCAGCAGACACGTCGATAAAGCGTAGGGGCGGCCCCGGCGGTCGACAGCACATTGGCCTGATGCACTGGCACTTCGAAGCCTTTTTCGGGGTCATCAATAGCCTCAATGCTGATCAGCGGTGGGGCCGAAGTCACAGCGCCAAATACGTTGGCGAAGGATACATCCGCCGCATCCCTGCCCGTACCGAGCCGCAGCAGCCCCATGGTAGGCGACACACCACTGGGGTCAAACAGATACCAGCGGCCACTGAGGAACACCTCCACATAGGCATGAAAGTCGGTCGGCCCCATTGCCGGGTCAGCGCCATAGTCAATACCGGAGACAAAGCGCGCAGGTATGTTCAATGCACGGCACACGCTGATCATCAGATGGGCAAAATCCCGGCACACACCCACATGATCAGTCAGGGTTTCCAGCGCCGAGGTACTGCCATCGGAACTGCCGGTGGTGAACTTGGTGCGCTGGTAAACCCAGTCGCGAATCGCCAACACGCGGCCATGACCCGGCTCCATGTCACCGAACTCATGGTTGGCCAAGGCCTGAAAACGGTCCGACTGGCAATAGCGGCTGGGGTATATATAGGGGTAAAGGTCTACCGGCAGGTCAGCGACAGATATCTCTTCAAGGGACTCAGGTTGCGATACGGTATGCAGAATATCTACCAGACCCTCATAGCGAACCGTTAAAGGGCCTTCATGCCCACGCACCTTCATCAACCGCGTGCCGTCATCGGCCTGTGTGAACACGTGATGGGGTAGCATCTGGCTAATGGTCACCGACTCACTGACCACATGCTGATTGCGCGTAATGGCCGGATGAATATTGAACAGGAAATCACAGTGCGCATTCAGCACTTGGTAGGCCAGCTCGATCGAAATTTTCAAACGCACCATGGCAGGGCTCACTGTTGAAAGGTAAGAAAAGTACATATGGTTGGCAGAGTAGCGCCTGGAGAACGAGCCCGTCGGTGCGCTAACGCGCATATCACCAACGCGTTTAAAACGGGCCTTTCACGCCATTGGAGATGCTAAAAAAGGTCCGCAACGGCGACTGGGGTGGAGGGCTCGCAGGAACTGCATTCGGCATTTGAAGTAGCGCTTAGCACCCACTGCACATTGGGTTGGCGCTGCTGATGATCCAAGCCTCTGCATGATATTCTCCTACCACACTCTTGTATCAAGGCCTCCTGGGCTACTGCCCCCGGAAAGGCACAAGCACCAATCAGGATGTGATTACCCACGCGGACTACGACAGGGAGAGCAACGCCGCCAATGACTGAAGAGCCCTTGAAAATCCTATCCGACCTCGCCAGCGAGGCCCATGCCCGCGTCCAGACGGCCCACGAGCACATCAACCCGGTGGTGGAAGTGCGCCGGGGCATGCGTGATTCAGGCATACCTGCCGATGTAATGACCATCGACTGCCTGCGCACCCAACGCCGCATTACGCTGATCCTGCATGACCAGCAGCCGGGCATATTGCTCTATCAATTCATCACCCGGCAGGAGGAGGTAGGCGATGACTTCAAACAGATAAGCTTGTCCGAGGTAACAGGTGACACGCTGTTTGACTGGATGCAGGACTATTTTGCTTGATGCTGCGAGCAGCTCAGAGGCCGCTTGCACCGCTTTCGCTTCGTTCGAGCTTGGTAAGGGACCCCAATTCAACTTATGCCGTGTTCAGCATTAGCGATTTCCGCCTGACTCTTTTCCACCAGACGAACTCGAAAGTGCTTGCCACCAATGGGATCAATCTGCAGGCGAAACCCTGTGGGAATGACCTCCTCGGTTATCGCGATTCTGGCGGCAAGGGCCTCTTGGACGACCAGCGCATGGCGGCCTTTGGCGTGGGCTTCCAGTCCGTACCCGAGGCAGGTGATCAGAAATCCGACGCTGATCATTGGTCCTGGATTAAGCAGGATCCTCTGGCTAAAACTGATACCCTCTGAAAGCCTGTAATAGACGGTATCAGGCCCAAATAACATGACGAATATACCCAGGCCGACGACAATCAAACCAAAGACTCTGAGGTATCCGCCCAGAGTATCCTTCTCTGCCTGAATCCCGATTTCGATCTCAGCGGGTAGATCGTTGATTCCGAGGATGATGGAGCGGCTCTGTGACATAAGTTCCTTTTCCTGTAAGTGCCTAAATCATCGGGTTCTTTTTGATACAGAATTACTCCTGCAGGAGTTCCTGCTTGGGCGCTGCGGTTTGCGGCCGTTCTCCAAGAAACAGGCAGAGCAGGATCAGCGCTCCCAGCAGGGTGCCAACGTACCAGAACATCAGGAGGATAAAAGTGAAGGCCAGCTTCCCAGCGTGGCTGCCAGCACAAAGCGCCCAGATACCCAGAGCGCAGATTCCCATAAGGACAAATGGCAGTATGGAAACCAGACCGGCCCATTCGGCTGGTAGTTGCATCATGGACATGGCCATGCCCGCCATAGCCAACGCAGCAAGACTTAGAAGGCCAATCAAGGCCGAGAAAAAACCGATCAAGATATTACCGAGGGTGTACATTTTAGAGTCCTTTCTGAAGTTCGTGTCCTTGAGAAAATGCCTTACGCCGCAAAGCATTTCAGCCATATGCGGGGCGCCATTATAATTGATTAGAAAAATCGGAACTGATACCTGGTTCACGTTTTTCAAAACCTTGTGCTTCATTTCCCGTGACATGATCTAGCGGGGCGGGCCTCACAACAGATCGAGCCTAGCCGGATGAAGCAATGGGCGGACCAGCCGAATTTCATGCGATGCACTGCGGAATAGAAATGCGCAAACAGTTCCTATCCGATGACGGTTCGACGACAAGGGGTAAAAACAGATACTTGCTCTGAGCATAATCCCGCTGATTGCCGTTCAATCAATCTGACTAGCGCTTGGCTTTCATGCGCCCTACAGGGTGCTAAGGTTCAGCTACCAAGCAGCGCATCAACTGTCATCATCGAGGAAGCACTCATGTCGCAAGCCGCAGGTCGTCAATCCATTTTCATTACTGGCGCAGCCTCTGGCATGGGCCGTGAGACCGCGCTGTTATTTCAGCAACAGGGCTGGTTTGTCGGCGCCTTTGATCTGAACCTGGTCGGGCTGCAGGCATTGCAGGCTGAGCTGGGTGCAGAAAACTGCCTGATCGGGCAACTGGATGTCAGCGACAGGGCTGCCTATGAGCGGGCCGTGCAGTCGTTCAGCGAAGCGACTGATGGCCGCATGGACATACTGTTCAACAATGCCGGTATCGCCAAGCGCGGGTTCTTTGACGAGATGCCCTTTGATGAGCAGATGCTGCAGATTCAGGTCAATCTGGTTGGCGTGCTGAATGGTATTCACCTGGCGCTGCCACTGCTCAAGGCCACGCCCAACGCACTGTGCTTCACTACCTCTTCGTCCTCGGCGACCATGGGCATGCCGCTGATTGCCGTGTATTCGGCGACCAAACATGCGGTCAAGGGCCTGACCGAAGCGCTGTCCAACGAGTTTCGCCGCTTTGATATCCGCGTCGCAGATGTACTACCGGGACTGATACGCACCGGCATGCCGGATGACGCCTTGCTTGCAGAGGCGCCACCGAAAGGCCCGTTCCGCGTCATAGAAGCTGTCGAGGTAGCCAAGGTGGTATGGCAGGCTTACCAGTCCGATACGCTGCACTGGTATGTGCCGCAAGAGCTGGGTGACCTGGACAAGGCTGCAGGCAATGACCCCGAGAAGCTCCGCGACAAGTTGGCGCGCCTGGTCTGATCCCCTTGCCGCAGGCTCCGGCCAGCGGTTAGCCTTGGCTATTGCTTGCCGGGAGTAGGGTGCTGATGCGCGTCAAGGTCTGGGATTTACCCCTTCGTTTGTTTCACTGGCTGCTGGTGCTGGCGGTCATAGGTGCGCTGGTAACGGTGAACCTGGGTGGCAACTGGATGATCTGGCATGGCCGGTTTGGCATGGCGGTATTTGCCCTGCTGGTGTTCCGGTTGGTCTGGGGTGTGCTGGGTTCAACCCATTCACGTTTTATCAACTTCTTCCCCACGCCTGGTCGGCTGCTGGGCTATCTGCGTGGCCAGTGGCAGGGGCTTGGGCATAATCCGCTGGGCGCGCTCTCGGTGTTTGCGCTGATCGGGTTATTCGGCTTTCAGGCCGCTAGTGGTCTGGTCAGTAGCGACGATATTGCCTTTAGCGGTCCGCTGAGCCGTGCGGTATCCAGCGATCTGAGCAGTCTGTTGAGCGGTTGGCACCGGCGCACCGAGGAGCTGATCTACCTGCTGGTCGGGCTACATGTGCTGGCGATTGCCGTGTATCGCCTGCGTGGCGAGCGTCTTGTGGGGCCGATGATTCATGGCCGCAAGGAGGTAAAAAGCCCGGCCGAACAGAGCAGCGGTGGTGGCTGGCTGGCCTTGCTGGTGGCGCTGGTGATTGCCGCCGCAGCCCTCTGGCTGGCTAACGGCAGCTGGATTCCCGCTCCAGCGCCGGCACCTGCGGTGCCGGCCTGGTAGGGCAGATGGAAAGACTAGTCCTTGCGGTACTTGTCGTGACAGGCCTTGCAGCTCTGCCCCAGTTCGCCGAAGGCAGTACGTATGCTCGCCTGATCACCGCTGGCGGCCTGCTCAGCCAGGTTGTCGGCGGCACGTACAAAGTTGCCTGACAGCTCGATCACATCCGGGAAGTTGTCGAACAGCGCAGGCTCGACACGGGTCACCTGATTACCGACATTCTGCTCGGTACCCGGGCCATAAAGCGCACCCATGCCCGAGTTGGCGATAGCAGCGATGGTGTTGGCCGCCGCGGCGATTTGATCCTGATTGTATTCAACGCTGCCATCAATTACCTGGGCCTTGATCTTGCCCATATTCCAGCTCATGAAACTGTACCCGGCCTTGCGAAACTTGATCTGATCCTCTGGCGTGACCTGGGCGGCCGCACCCAGGCTGGCAACAAGCACGACTGAACCCAACAGACTGGCGATAACGGTTTTCATAGCAGACTCCTTGTACTAACCACAGTTAAAACCCATGCCCGGTACTTGGCCTGACATGGCGTTGTTTTTAGTCTTCGTCCGCTGGCGTCGCAAGCGGACGCTTCTGATTAGCCAGCGTAGTGAAGGCAATATCGGTACTGGGGAACACCTCCCGGACCTGCTCACGCAGCCAGTCGGTCTCTTCCAACTGATCCATCAGCGGACCCTTGACCTCGGCCAGATGCAAGTGCACGTCGCGCTCAAGCAGACCCTCGGTCAGCTCACTGAGCATATCCAGCCCGGTGCCATCTATATGGTTGACCGCAGAGAGGATCAGCAGTACCTCACGAGTGTCCGGGTATTCGCGCAGAGCGCGGTAGATGGACTGCTCGATTGCCTTGGTATTGGCGAAGAAGATGTTCTCGTCGATGCGCAGCGCCAGCATCTGCGGCTCGGTCTCTACCAGGTGACGCTGAGTATTGCGGAAGTAATGGGTGCCCGGCACCCGGCCCACAACTGCTATATGCGGGCGACTGCCACGCCACAACTGGGCAGCAATAGACAGGCAAATGCCCAACACGATGCCGCCTTCTATACCCAATACCAAAACGCCCAGCGCCGTGCACAACAGCGTTGCGCCCTCGGCGCGATCGTAGTGCCAGGCACGCTTGAGGCTGGCCAGATCAATCAGCGGGGTTACCGCCACCAAAATGACAACCGCCAGAATCACTAGCGGCAGATGGGCAAACAAGGGCACCACCGTCATCAATATCACGCCAATAACCAGGGCTGCGACCACCCCGGCCAGCGGCGTATTGGCACCCGCTTCCACGTTCACTGCTGAGCGCGAAAAACCGCCACAGACGGCAAAGCCACCGGTCAGTCCCGAGCCCAGGTTGGCGGCGCCCAGGCCTAGCAGCTCCTGATCGGGCTCAATGCTCTGGCGCTTGTGCCGGGCCATGGATTGGGCAATGGATACACTCTCGACGAAACTCACCAGGCTGATCAGCGCCGCGGGCAGCAGCAGTGCGCGTAAACTCTGAAGGTCTGGCGTGGACCAATATACCGAGGGCAACCCGGCGGGCAGGCTGCCAACCACCGGTACACCCATATCCGCCAATCCAGCCAGAGCCGTTACCGCCATGGCCAAGACCACCACTACTATCGGCGCCAGCCGTGACAGCAGCAGCGCCAGACTGGCGTTCAGACCCAGTGCTCGCAAGTGCGCGGCCAAGAGACTGCGGGCGTACAGCAGCAGCAACAGACTGACCAGCCCAAAACCCAGCACCAGGCTGTTGATGGGCTGCCACTGGCGGATCAGTTCCGCCGGATTACCGGGCATAGCTGCCAAGCCAAGCAGATGCGGCAACTGGCTGAGAATAATGAGGATCGCCGCACCGCTGATAAAGCCGCTGATCACCGGATGGCTGAGAAAATTAGCGAGAAAACCCAGGCGCAGCAGACCGGCCACGAACAGCATCAAGCCTGATAGCAGTGCCAACCAGATCGCCAGTTGCAGATAATCCGCAGAACCCACAGCCGCCAGGGGCGCAATAAGCGTAGCGGTCATCAAGCCGGTTACCGCCACGGGCCCTACCGACAGGCTCATGCTGCTACCAAACAGCGCGTAAGCCAACAGCGGCACCAGACTGGCGTAGAGCCCCACCTGCACCGGTAATCCGGCCAGCATGGCGTAGGCCATGCTCTGCGGGATGATCATCACGCTGACCACCAGGCCCGCCGTCAGGTCACCACTCAGCCAGGCACGGCGATAGTGCCGCGCCCAAGCCAGAATTCCCGTCCCACCGGGGGGTTGCAGGCGACGATTTTCCAGCATCAGGTTTTAGTAGCCTGTTGGTCGTAGAGTTTGAACAACAGCATACCCCCTAGCATGGCGACAACGAAGAGCAACGCTTGGGGCACACCCGTGCCAAGCGCCACCACCGCTGGCCCCGGGCAAAAGCCGGCAACACCCCAGCCCGCACCGAAGATCAGCGCGCCAAGCACCAGGCGTCGATCGATGCGCCGCGTATCAGGCAATTGCATGGGCGCACCATCAAGCGAACGGTCTGCGCGCTGCGCCCACTGCATGGGCAGGAAAGCAGCGCCAATGGCACCGATCATCACCAGTGCCAGCGAAGGATCCCAGGCACCGAACAGATCGAGAAAACCCAATACCTTGGCCGGATTGGCCATGCCAGCGATGATCAGCCCCAGACCAAACAGCAGGCCGCTGAGGAAGGAAATAGCCTTGCGCATGCCTTAACCTCCCCACAGATGACGCAGAACGAACACCGTCACAAACCCGGCTCCCATAAACGACAGCGTAGCTACCAACCCCCGTGGTGACAGCCTTGCCAGCCCACAGACGCCGTGCCCACTGGTGCAGCCAGAGCCGAGCCGCGAGCCAAAGCCTACCAGCAATCCGGCCACCACCAGCGCCAACGGTCCCGCCTCGATAATGATGGTCGGCCGGGCATGCAGCAGCCAGTACAGCAGCGGCGCCAGCAGCATGCCCAGAAGAAACAGCAGACGTTCGCCAGTGCCTGTCTGGCGCGGGCTCAGAAGCCCACCGAGCATCCCGCTGATCCCGGCGATACGCCCGTTGAATACCACCAGCAGGGCGGCGGACAGGCCGATCATGATGCCGCCGATCAGCGCCGACCAGGGGGTAAAGTTGGCCCAATCAATAGTCATGTCTGTTTTTCCTCTGCGCAGAACAGGCTGTAAAGCGTATTGATGATCGCCAGGGCCTCGGCACTGGCGATACGGTAATAGATCAACTTGCCCTCACGGCGCGTGGCCACCAGACCTTCCCGGCGCAATACCCCCAGTTGCTGGGACAGTGTGGGCTGTAGGATACCTAGACTACTTTCCAGCTCGCCGACATTACGTTCTCCTTCAGCCAGGCGACATAACAGCAGGAGACGATCACGATTACCCAGCGCCTTGAGCAGGGCCTGGGCTTTATCGGCGGCCTGTTCAAGACGCTGTAGATCAAAAGGTTGGGTGGCGGGCTGCATGGCAATCTCTCGGAAACAATCTATTGACTTACAATATATATAAAAATAGATTGTATTCAACCCATTGTGTACAAATCAAACAGAGCCTGCTGGCTGGCTCTGCCATCTCGCCTACCTTTGATCAGTCATTATCACGCGCCGCAATGGGCTGGTACCTGAGGTCAGCATGGTCGATACTGCCGATCTGTTGACCTTTACAGGATGCTGAAAAATGACTGAAAAGCGCTTCGACCTGAGCGGCAAAACCGCGCTGATTACCGGCGCCTCCAGTGGCCTGGGCGAACACTTTGCGCGGGTGCTGGCCGCTTCTGGGGCCCGTGTTGTGGTAGCGGCGCGGCGTGCCGAGCGGCTGCAGAGTCTGGTGGCAGAACTGCAGCAACAAGGCAGCCAGGCGCTGGCGGTGACCATGGATGTAACCGACTCCGACAGCGTCTCTGCTGGTTTCGCGCTGGCCGAGCAGACCTTTGGCGCCGTTGATGTGCTGGTCAACAATGCCGGTATCGGCAGTGGCGTACCCTTCCTGAAAATGACCGAAGGCAACTGGCGCAGCATGCTGGATACCAATCTGGATGGCGCCTGGCGCGTAGCGCACCGGGCAGCCCAGGGCATGGCCGACAGTGGCCGCGGCGGCAGTATCATCAATATCGCCTCGATCCTCGGGTTGCGGGTCGGCCAGGCGCTAAGTCATTACGCCGTTGCCAAGGCCGGGGTGGTGCAACTGACCAGGGCCATGGCGGTTGAGCTGGCGCGCAACAATATTCGCGTCAACGCCATTGCGCCGGGTTATTTCCGTACGGAAATGAACGATGACTACTTTGCCAGCGAAAAGGGCCAGGACTATATCCGTGACAAGGTGCCGATGCGCCGCCTGGGCCAACTCGAAGAGCTCAGCGGCCCCCTGCTGCTGCTGGCCAGCGATGCCGGCTCGTTCATGACCGGCAGCGTACTGAATGTGGATGGCGGCCACCTGAACAACAGCCTGTAAGCCCCGCGCTACCAGACAGAACCTGTCTGCACAGGACTTATCAGCACAGGAATTTCAGGAGTAGTCATGCTCGCCAAACAGGATCTCGCTGCGGTCATCGCTGGCGTGTCCGCCACCCTGGTCGGTATTGGTCTGGCGCGCTTTGCCTATGCGCCGCTGCTGCCCGCCCTGATCGAGCAGCAGTGGCTGACTGCCGCCGAAGCGGCCTATGTCGGGGCGGCCAATCTGCTCGGCTACCTGATTGGCGCGCTAATCGCCCACCGGCTGTCAGAGCGCTTTGCGCCACGCCAGGTCATGGCGGCCTCCTTTGCAGTCATCGTTCTGGGCTTTCTGTTCTGCGCCCAGCCTGGCGGCTTTGCCTGGTTTCTGTTCTGGCGGCTGATCGTCGGCGTCGCCAGTGCGGTGCTGATGGTCGTAGGCCCCTCGGTTGCCCTGTCTGCCACAGCGGCCGAGCGCCGACCCATGGTTGGCGCACTGGTGTTCACTGGCATCGGCTTGGGCATTCTGTTCTCCGCCACCTTGGTGCCTTTGTTGCTCGGCGTCGGGCTGGCCAGTACCTGGCTGGTGCTGGGCCTGCTCTGCCTGGTGATGGGCGTGATCGGCACCCACAGCATGGATCAATTGACAATCGCAGTACCTGCCGTCGCCCAGTCCGAAGGCGCGCCAGGCATGGTCCGCAACATTCCCGTACTGGTGGTCGGGCTGGTAATCGCCGCCTATGCGCTGGACGCACTGGGCTTTGTACCCCACAGCTTGTTCTGGGTCGACTTCCTCGCCCGCCAAGCACAGCTGGGTCAGGCTGCGGCCTCACTGCAATGGGGGTTGTTTGGTCTGGGCGCGCTGTTAGGCCCGCTGGCCGCCGGTTTTGTCGCGCGGCGCCTGGGCTGGCACCGCGCTCTGACCCTGGCATTCGCACTCAAGGCGCTAGCCATCTGTTTACCACTGATCTCCGTTGCGCTGTTCAGCCGTTCGCTGTCGTCACTGCTATTCGGTGCCATGGTGCCAGGGATAGTCGCGCTGACCTCGGGGCGGCTGGCGGAACTGGTCGGCCCGCAGGCGCATAAGCGCATCTGGGGCCTGGCCACCGCAGCCTTTGCCGCAGCCCAGGCGTTGTCCGGCTACGGCATGTCGGCGCTCTATGTAATGCAGGGCAGCTACCTGCCGCTATTCGCCATCGCGACCGCCATGCTGGTCTGCGGCCTGGGTCTGGTCGTTCTGAGCCGCAGCCTGGCCACACGCCAATCTTGAAAAGGAGTCACCTATGCAACTCTATCTGAATGCCACATCGCCCTACGCCAGAGTGGTGCGGGTCGTCGCACTGGAAAAAGGCCTGATGCAACGCATCAATCTGTGCTGGTGTGATCCCTGGGGTGACGACGCCGAGTTGCTGGCGGCCAACCCACTGGGTCGTGTACCGGCGCTGACGACCGACGAGGGAGTATGCTTGAGCGAGGCGCAACTGATTGCCCGCTACCTGGACGGCCTGGACCCGGTAACCAGCCTGCTGCCGACAGCAAGCCTGCCGCAAGTGCTGAGCCGTGCAGGTTTGGGCCAGGGTCTGATGGAAGCCGCGTTCAATACCGTGATAGCGCGCAAGCACCAGGGCGCCGAAGCCGATCAGACGCTGCTGGGTCAGCGGCGGCTACGCGCCATAGCACGTACTCTCAAGGCACTGGAGTCCGAGCCCGGCACACTACCAGGTGCCGGTCTGCCAACCCTGGGCGATATCAGTATTGCCGTGGCGCTGGCTTATCTGAGCTTCCGAATGGCGGCACTCAATTGGGAGGCCGACCACCCGGCATTGGCACGCTGGCAGCAGCAGATGTGCCAGAGACCAAGCCTGCAGGCTACCGCCTTTAGCTGAGTCAGCGCCTAGCTGCCGCCAAACAACCCCAAGCCCAGCAACAGCTGCACCAGGGTGGCATTGGCGATATCGATAAAGAACGCACCCAACAATGGGATTACCAGATAGGCCTTGGGGCTGGGGCCAAAGCGGCTGGTCAGGGCATTCATATTGGCAATACCGACCGGCGTTGCGCCCAGCCCCATGCCGATAAACCCGGCGCTGATACAGGCGGCATCGTAATTGCGCCCGAGCAAGGGAAACACCAGCCATACCGTGAACAGGGCGATCACTGCGGCCTGCATCAACATCACCAGACTGATCATGCCTATGGCGCCCTGCAACGACAGCAACGGCAGGCTGATCAGGCTCATGCCGAGAAACAGCTGCAGACTCAGGTCACCGATCAACTGGATTGGCCGATGATCCACCTGAACCTTGAGTAGCTCCAGGCCATTGGTCAATACGATACCCAGGAACATGGCAGTCAGAAACGCCGGTAGCATCAGGCCAAAGCCCGAGATCCAGTCGTAGACACTGGAGCCCAGAGCAAAACACAGAGCCACCAGTAAAACCGCAGTGAGCAGGTTGTTCAGATCGATCAGGTAGGTGGTGTCCTTGCCGACTTCAACATGCGGCAGTTCGGGATCGTAATGGTCCGGCGCCAGCTTGTGCCGCCGGATCAGAAAAGCCGCCACAGGCCCACCAATCAACCCACCCGTAATAAGCCCGACCGTGGCGAAGGTCATGCCCAGGGTAGCGGCATTCTCCAGACCAAAGTGCTCCTCAAACAGCTGCCCCCAGGTAATAGCCGTACCATGACCACCGGCCAGGGAAATACTGCCACCGATCAAACCGTATAGCGGACTCTCGCCAGCCAGCATCGCCAGCGCTGTACCGGTCAGGTTCTGGAACAGCAGGAACACCACGGCCAGGCCGAGCATGATCGCCAGCGCCTTGCCTCCTTCGAGCATCTGCCGCAGCTTGGCCGACAGGCCGATGGTACTGAAGAAGGCAATCAGCAGCAGATCACGCAGGGCCAGATCAAAGCGAATTTCCCAACCGGACAGCAGCTCGCTGAGCGCTACCAGCGCACTGATAGGCAAACCGCCGGTCACCGCCGGGGGGATGTTGTACTCATGCAGAAAACGCACTTTCTGGTTGATGCGGTAGCCCAGCCACAGGGCAATGATCGCCAAGGCCAGGGTAGTGGCAGTATTGATGGTGAATAACGTGGGCTCATCCATGGCGGGGCGTCTTCAGTTGGCAATGACTTGAGGGTGTTCGGGCTCGCTGCCCGCCCATGATAACAGCGCAGTTGACCCGGTGCAGAATGCCACAGTCCTTGCCCTTATTTACTACTGCGGGCGCATAGAGCTGATCAATCGCATGGCGATTTCTGCCAATTGACACTATGTTGGTGTGCATAGGCTTGGTCCCGGACAACTTGATGCCCTCAAATACCTTTTTTCGTAGAGAACGCCTGCTGGCTATCGCGGGAGCTGTGCTGCTGGGCATGTTCTTCCTGTATCTGGGCTGGTCAGACCGGCACGAGCGGGAATCCACATGGGAACAGCAGCTTGCCAGTCAGGCCGTTATCCAGAGGCTTGCCGTCACCCAATCGCAGCAGGCCCTGAGGCGTCAGGCATTGAT
Source organism: Pseudomonas sp. (assembly GCA_046291745.1). Classification (GTDB taxonomy): domain Bacteria; phylum Pseudomonadota; class Gammaproteobacteria; order Pseudomonadales; family Pseudomonadaceae; genus Halopseudomonas. The sequence goes on from JBKBSI010000031.1 coordinate 21,837, forward strand.
GGCAGCCCAGAGCCTGGCGGAAGACCCGGACAGGCAACGCCTGGTTCGCCGCATCGCCCTGCTGGCACAGCGCGACGGCCTGGATTCACCGACGCTGATTCAACTGCGTGCACAGCTGGCGGACGACCTTGCCGGATTCTGGGCTGTGCTGGAAGAGGCTGGCGCCAACCAGTTGCATATACACCTGGCTCCCGGAGGCGTAAGTCTGCTGCGTATGCACGCACCTGAGAGCTGGGGCGATAGCTTGTTAGACTCCCGCTCGATGATCGCCGAGGTCCAGCGCAGCGGCATCGAACAGAGCGGCATGGAAGCCAGCCGTTTTGGCTCGGGCATGCGCGGAATAGTGCCGCTGCGGCTGACCAGCCACCCTGGCAGTTCCGTAGTGGCGAGCCTGGAAGTGGGTTTCGGCATGCTGCCAGAATTGCGCCAACTGGACAGCGAACTGGATTCCGGACTGGCGCTATTGCTCAATCACAACCTGCTGCAAGAGGCGGGCTGGCAAAGTGAGGCACCTGAACTGCTGATGCTCAACGGCGCACCCTGGTGGCTGGAGCAGTACTCCAGACCCGAGGTGCTGACCTGGCTGCAAAGCGGCAATTGGTCGGGACAACCACAGGGCGACCGACCACTGACACTGAGTATTGATGATCGACACTTTCTGGTGGTGCAGATTCCCGTAGCCCGCTATCAAGCCGCCGGCAGCGACGATGACCTCAATCCGGCTGCCAAAATCCTGGTCTGGCGCGACATCACCGCCCTGTGGCAAGAGCACGTGCTCGAACGCAACCGTGCGGTGCTTGCCTGGAGTCTGGCCTTTCTGGCCGCACTCACCTTGCTGCTCGGGCTGATGCTGGGCACACAGCACAGTGTGCGACAAAGGGAGCAGGTGCACCTCAAGCGCCTGAGCAAGGAGGTGCGCCAGCGTGAGCAGGATCGTCTGCTGCTGGATGTTATTGCCCAGGCCCAGTCAGCCTATATCAGCGCCAGCAACCTGCATGACAGTTTTGATCGCTTGCTGGAGCGGATTCTCACCTTGAGCGGCAGCCGTTTCGGCTTTGTCGGCGAAGTCCGCCGCGACAGCAAGGGAAAGCGCTATCTGCAAGCCCACGCCATCAGCAATATTGCCTGGGACTCGCAGAATCAAAGCTTCCGGCGCCAGCGCCTGCCCCACGGCCGAGGTTTTGCGAATCTGGATAGTCTATCCACGCCGGTACTGCAGCATGCCCAACCCTGGATCGACAATGCGCTCGAAGCTAACGAACAACCTTTCGAACGGCCTCCGGGTCACCCTGAATTAGAGGCGTTTCTCGG
>JBKBSI010000320.1:0-2238 GCA_046291745.1 Pseudomonas sp.
CCCGGTGACCGAAGCCATTACCGGTCTGGATCTGGTTGAATGGCAATTACGCATCGCCCAGGGTCAGCCGCTACCTCTGCAGCAACAACAGGTCGCGCTGAACGGCCATGCAATCGAAGTACGCCTGTATGCCGAAGACCCGGACAACGATTTCCTGCCCGCCAGCGGCACTCTCGCCCTGTACCGTGAGCCCCCGGTCCGCGAGGGTTGCCGCATGGACAGCGGCGTCTCCCAGGGCGACAGCGTGTCACCCTTCTATGACCCGATGCTGGCCAAGCTGATCGTCTGGGGCGAGACCCGCGAAGCGGCCCGCCTGAAACTGCTGCAGATGCTCGAACAGACCAGGGTGGCGGGGATTCAGACCAACCAGGCATTTTTGCAGCGCATTCTCGCCCTGCCCGCTTTTGCCGAAGGCCAAATAGATACCGGATTTATTCCGCGATACCAGCAACAGCTGCTGCGCAATGCGCCCGAGCTGGATAAGCATTTCTGGCATCTGGCTGCACAGGCCTGGTTGGCTGGCCGAAAGCGAACCAACGGCGACTCGCCCTGGACCCGACTGACACCCGGCTGGCGTGCTGGCATGCCCGGCAATTGCCGCCTGCACCTGCGCTGCGGCGAACAGCACCAGCAGCTCGACGTGCAATATGATGCCTCTTGCCAGTTTGATGACTCTTGCCAGTTTGATTGCCAGTTTGATGCCGGTGCCGAGCAGTTGCTGATCGAGCTCGATGGCGTCCGTCAGCGTATCCCGGTGGCGTGGCATGACCAGGCGATGCTGCTGTACTGGCAACAGCAGTGGCTGCGCATTGAAGCCGTTGACCCGCTCTCCAGCCATCAAGGCCACGCCGACAGCGGTGGCCTGCAGGCGCCGATGAATGGCAGTATTGTCAGCCTGCAGGTACAGGTCGGTGATCAGGTTGCAGCCGGTAGCGTGCTGCTGGTGCTGGAGGCCATGAAGATGGAGCACAGCATCCGCGCGCCACAGGCGGGCACCGTCACGGCCCTGTTCTGCCGCGAAGGCGAACTGGTCGCCGAAGGCACTCTGCTGGTGGAACTGGAGGACATGGCATGACCCTGCCACACTTTGTGCGGCTTACCGAGGTAGGCCCGCGCGACGGGCTACAGAACGAAGCACAGCCAATCAGCGTAGCCGACAAGGTGCGCCTGGTGGATGACCTGAGTGCCGCAGGCCTGGGACATATTGAAGTAGGCAGCTTTGTATCACCGCGCTGGGTGCCGCAGATGGCAGGCTCCGCCGAGGTGTTTGCCGGCATCCGTCAGCAACCGGGCGTCAGCTACAGCGCCCTGACACCTAACCTCAAGGGCCTGGAAGCGGCCATAGCGGCAGGCGTGAAGGAGGTAGCGGTATTTGCCGCAGCCTCGGAGGCCTTCTCCCAGCGCAACATCAACTGCTCGATCAGTGAGAGCATCGAACGTTTTATCCCAGTGCTGGAGGCCGCCAAAGCGGCGGATATCCGCGTGCGCGGCTATATTTCCTGCGTGCTCGGCTGCCCCTACCAAGGCACGGTAGAGCCAGAACAGGTAGCCAACATCGCCGCTGATCTGCTCAGTATGGGCTGCTACGAGATCTCCCTCGGTGACACTATTGGTACCGGCACACCGGGCGCCACCCGCAAACTGATCGATAGGGTTGCCGCCCATGTGCCCCGCGATCAACTGGCCGGGCATTTCCACGACACCTATGGTCAAGCCCTGGCCAATATCTATGCCAGCCTGCTGGAGGGTGTCAGCGTGTTCGACAGCTCGGTCGCAGGCCTCGGCGGCTGCCCCTATGCCAAGGGCGCCACCGGCAATTTGGCCACTGAAGACGTGCTCTATATGCTGCAGGGAATGGGAATTGAAACCGGGATTGATCTCGACCTGTTGATAGATGCCGGTGCGCGAATCAGCCGGGTGCTGGGTCGGGAAAATGGCTCGCGGGTGGCGCGAGCGGTATTAGCTGGTCGGTAGGCGGGCTGGATTATCGGATCGGGCCTCGCTTTCGCGGTCAAGCCCGCTCCTACCAGAAGCCCCTTCGCGGTCAAGCCCGCTCCTACCTAGAGGGTCCTCTGGTGGGAGCGGCGGCCCCGCCGCGAAGGCTGCAGCCAACACAAAAGCCCCAGGCAACCCCAAAAAGCTAAGCCACCTCCTCACTAACCTCCTCTACCGCCCTGTTTTTAAATAACAAACCCTTAGCCAACACCCCCAGCATCATCACCGCGCGCTCGGTTTCGG
>JBKBSI010000321.1:0-2212 GCA_046291745.1 Pseudomonas sp.
GTAGCAGACGCCCGGCTCGAGACGCCCGGCGCGTCCGGCGCGCTGCTCGGCGGCAGCGGCGGATATGCGCCGGGTCTGCAGGCGGGTCAGGCCCGAGACCGGATCAAACAGCGGCTGGCGCGAAAAGCCCGCATCGATAACCACACGGATACCTTCAATGGTCAAGGACGTCTCGGCAATCGAGGTGGCCAATACCACCTTGCGTTGGCCCAGGTCTGCCGGACTAATGGCGCGTCGCTGGGCGGCCAGATCAAGCTCACCATAGAGGGGTGTAACCAGCACATTGGGGTCATCAAGCTGGGCTTGCAACTGAGCCTGCACCCGTTTGATTTCAGCCACACCCGGCAGAAACACCAGTTGGCTACCGGGCTCCTGCCCCAGCGCCTGCAGGATGCTTTGCACCACCTGCGGTTCAATCTGCCGCTCATTGCCAGCGCCCAGGTAACGCACCTCGACTGGATACTGCCGCCCCTGACTGCTGATCATCGGCGCATCATCCAGCATTTGACTGACCGCCTGAGCATCCAGCGTTGCCGACATTACCAGCAGTCGCAGCGGCGGATCCTCACGCAGGTATTGCTGGGTCTGACGACAGAGCGCCAGCCCCAGGTCGGCATCCAGACTGCGTTCATGGAATTCGTCAAAAATGACCAGACCGATGCCCGGCAATTCCGGATCATCCTGCAACATGCGCTGCAGAATTCCCTCGGTCACCACCTCGATACGCGTAGCGGCGCTGACCCGGTTTTCCAGTCGAATGCGGTAGCCCACCTGCTGCCCGACGGGTTCGCCAAGCAATTGTGCCAACCGCTCAGCCGCGGCCCGCGCAGCCAATCTGCGCGGCTCCAGCAGAATGATTTTCTGACCTTGCAGCCAGGGCGCACGCAGCAGCGCCAAAGGCACCAGGGTGGTCTTGCCCGCGCCAGGGGGAGCTTGCAGCACCGCATTGGGGCCGCTAGCCAGAGCCTGCTCCAGTTCTTTCAGCACTGCGGCAACGGGGAGATCGTACATTCTGTGCTTAGCACCTGAGCCAAAAGCGCTATTATAACCGCTCAGCCAAGCTGGCTAAGCAAACAGCCTGCTGGCTTGTGATTTGACACTAACCCGGGAAGAGACTGAACCATGCGCCTGAAACCCCTCGCCTCCATTATTCTGACCGCTGCGCTAACCACTCAACTGGCCGCTTGCGGAACCATTTTCTACCCTGAGCGCCGCGGCCAGATCAGCGGTGAGATCGACTCCGGCGTGGCCATCCTCAACGGCATTGGCCTGCTGTTCTACGTTCTTCCCGGCGTTATCGCCTTTGCCGTGGACTTTGCCACCGGCGCTATCTATCTGCCCGACGCCCGTTACAGTGTGAAACCCGAACGCCTCGAGGAAGCAGTGGACGCCGACGGCCAGGTGGATCCGCTGAAACTCAAAGCCATACTGCTGCAGGACCTGAACCTTGACCTGCCCCTGGAGCAGGCACGCCAGCTAACCCAGCCAGGCGCACTGCATTACGCCACGCTGGGTCTGCCACCGAGAGCCTGATGTCCGAGCGCGCCGCGCTATCCGAGACCGAACGTGGCCGCCTGCTGCGCTGGGCCACCTATGCCTCGGTGAGCGTGGCGCTGCTGTTAATCGCGCTCAAGGGTGGCGTCTGGCTGATGTCCGGCTCGGTCAGCCTGCTAGCCTCGCTGATCGATTCTCTTATGGACGCTGGCGCCTCCATCATCAACCTGTTTGCCGTACGCTATGCCCTCAAGCCTGCAGACCGCGAGCACCGCTTTGGTCATGGCAAGGCCGAGGCGCTGGCCGGCCTGGCACAGTCGGCCTTCATTACCGGCTCGGCGGTCCTGGTGTTGCTGCAAGGTATTGACCGCCTGCTGCATCCGCGCCCGCTGGATGCGGCCTGGCTGGGCATCGCGGTCATGCTGTTTTCGATTGCGGCGACCATCGGGCTGCTGTTTATCCAGCAGCATGTAATCCGCCGCACCGGCTCCACCGCCATCCGCGCCGACTCCCTGCACTACAAGTCTGACTTGCTGCTGAATGCCAGCATCATTGTCGCTCTGCTACTTGCCTACTACGGCATAGCCCGCGCAGACGCGCTCTTTGGTCTGGGCATAGCCATCTTTATCGCCTACAGCGCCATCCAGATCGGCCGCGACGCAGTACAAATATTGATGGATCGTGAACTGCCCGACGCGGTGCGCCATGAGGCGTTGCA
>JBKBSI010000322.1:0-2206 GCA_046291745.1 Pseudomonas sp.
GTGGGGGAAGTCCTTGAAGCACTCGGTCAGATAGGTCAGGCCGGAGCTGGTGGCGTTCAGGTAGGGCGTATCTATCTGTGCCAGGTTGCCCAGGCAGACTACCTTCGAGCCGCTGCCAGCGCGAGTGATGATGGTCTTGATCTGGTGTGGTGTCAGGTTCTGACTTTCATCGATCAGGATAAAGCTCTGTTGGAAGCTGCGGCCTCGGATGTAGTTCAGGGATTTGAACTGCAGGGGCACGCGGTCGAGAATGTAGTCGACACTGCCGTGGGTACATTCGTCGTCCATGTGCAGGGCTTCAAGGTTGTCGGTGATGGCGCCGAGCCAGGGCTCCATCTTCTCTGCTTCGGTACCCGGCAAGAAGCCGATGTCCTCATCCAGCCCCTGGGTGCTGCGTGTGGCAATGATGCGTCTGTAGGTCTTGCTGACCATGGTCTGCTCAATGGCAGCCGCCAGGGCCAGAATAGTTTTGCCGGACCCGGCGGCCCCGGTCAGGTTGACCAGATGAATGTCCGGATCGAGCAGGGCAAACATCGCCAGCGACTGGAAGATATCGCGCGGCCGCAGTCCCCATGCTTCCTGGTGCAGTAGCGGTTCCTGGTGCAGGTCACGCAGGCTCAGGTGCTGACCGTCGATGGCCTTGACCCAGCCCACGAAACCCTGGTCGTCAATAATGAAGTCGTTGATGTGCAACGCTGGCAGGTTGTCGGTGAGTTGCACGTCGTGAAAAGTCTGGCCGGTGCGCTGGTGCGTTTCTACCCGGTTGACCCGGTCCCAGAACGAGCCTTCTATCTGATGGTAGCCGCGGGCGAGCAGAGCAATATCATCGAGTAGTTGGTCGGTATGGTAATCCTCGGCATCGATTCCGCAGGCGCGCGCCTTCAGGCGCATGTTGATGTCCTTGGACACCAGGGCCACGCGGGCGTCGGGGTGCTTGTGCTGCAACTGACAGAGCTGATTGATGATCTTGTTGTCGTTCAGATCATTGGGCAGGCAGTGGGCGGGGATCGGGGTCTTGTCCATGAGTATGGCCAAGGTACCGTTCGGCCCGAGCTTGCCGCGCTGAATGGGCACGCCTTTTTCTACCTGGTCAGGCGGTGCGTCGGCAAGGGTCTGGTCTATCAGGCGAATGGCCTGGCGGCAGTCGGCGGCGGTGCTGGTCTTGCCGGATTTGAGCTTGTCGAGTTCTTCGAGGACGGTCATCGGGATGATGACGTGGTGTTCTTCAAAATTGAGCAGGGCGTTGGGGTCGTGGATCAGTACGTTGGTATCGAGGACGTAGAAGGTATGTCGTGTCGGTAGGCACGCTTCCATATGCAATTTACCTCGCAAGGGCCGTAAATACGAGACTGTATCAGGCGCTTCTCTGCACCAGGCAGTCCGCAAGGCCGACTCTCATGGCGCCGAGGTATCAGGGGATCACCAAGGGCTATCGATCGGTTGATCGATATATAACTCAGTTCAAATGACCTTCACAAGCGTGCAAAGGGCGATCTGCAAATAAAGACTGAAACAGACGAACGGGCATAGGCGGGGGCCAAAAAACCGCGTTATAGTCATTGGCCCAGCTGCTGAAAAGGCAGCTCCCTCAGCGTCTGCCCCTTGCTCCATCCCGGTTGTTTGCGCGCTTGCGATTGGCTGCTGCGGCTGCACCCTGTTCTGCCTCATTGGCGTCACTCGCGGCCTTTTCCTCGGCACTCTGCTGGCGCTTGGGCACTGCCCGGAGCAACTCCTCGGCAGGTGGCAGGCATACCAGGGGGTTGCCCAGCAGTGCTTCGATGGGAGCAATCTGGAAAGCATCGTCCTCGCAGGCAAAGCTGATTGAGGTGCCCTTGGCGCCAGCCCGACCGGTACGACCAATACGGTGAACGTAATCCTCCGGATCATCCGGCAGGGTGTAGTTGATCACGTGGCTGATGCCGTCGACATGGATGCCGCGCCCGGCTACATCGGTGGCGACCAGCACCCGCAGCTTGCCATCCTTGAAGTTGTCCAGGGTCTTTACCCGCTTCTGCTGGGGCACGTCCCCCGAGAGCTGTGCGGCGTTGATGCCGTCGCGCACCAGACGCTCCTGAATGCGCCGCACCTGGTCCTTGCGGTTGGCGAAGACCATCACCCGACTCAGGTCCAGTTGCGTAATCAGGTTGTACAACAGGGTGTATTTTTCTGCGCCTGATACCGCGTAGACCTGCTGGTCGACGTTCTC
>JBKBSI010000323.1:0-2206 GCA_046291745.1 Pseudomonas sp.
GCCTTGCTCTGGGTCAAATTACCTGCCCGCGAGAGCGCGCATACTGTCTTTAAAACCCGCATCAAGGAGTCATTGCCGTGTCCCCAATCATTGTTGCCACCGACCTGAGCCACGAATCTGGCCAGGGTTTGGAGAGTACTCTACGCAAGCCCAGCGAGGAGGTTATCCTGTTGCTTATGATGGGCGAGCATCATTAACGCGGTACCAAGCTTTTCTTCGATGAAAAACCTTGCATGCTGTTCCGCCCAACCACCTGAGGAGCAAAGAGGAGCTCAAGCGAAACCCACTCGCCCACTGAAACTCCAATCTCTTCGCAATATAACTTGTGGGAATCTTCTAACTTTGCACACTTCGACTCATATCCAAAACCACTCTCGCCACGCGCTGAAAAATATGCAGACTACCTAATTTTACCCGTCGAAAAAGTAGCACTCTGTAGTCAACACCAAACTTTCCAGAGAACGCCATATAGACTTTTTCAGCGCTTTCCCTGTCAAACACGGCGCCCGGAATCAAAGCTTCCTTCACACAATTAAGAGCAACGTGAAACATTACGAAATACTTGGCAAAAATAGAAGGCGCACTGACATTAAAAACATCAGAACACTGCTCATAAACAACTGCACCACCGCGCGCCCTGAGATTACTGAATACGCATTAAATCGCGTCAACTCATTGCAGAGGCCAGATCAAAGAAAGAGGGCGATTTACGCCCTCTAACCACACGCCGACTAGTTTGTTATAGTCCCAAGCCTATCATTCACAATCCTCGTCATACCACCGGCAAGCCTCACTATAATTTCAAGACCAGGCCTTCCATCCATATCTTGCAGCGCATCAACAGTGTAGTTTGAGTTAAAGTTATAGGTCTTCACAGTACCTGTTCTATGTCGAACTATTTTAATGGATGTCGGGAGAATTAAGATAACTTCTTCTCCAGCACTTCCGTCTGTATCTGCTGTTCTCTGATAAATAGCCCAGCTCTGCTGAGTAGTAACAGGGTATCTTTTTACCGAACCAGAAACACCGCCAGTAATAACCCAAAGCTCTGTAGAGGTCCGACCTATAACCTGAAGATCAGATCTTCCCCTGAGGTCCGCAACCCCGTAAACCTCACTAAATCCAGAAAAGTTGAAGTCTTTATAAGTGGCTCTTCGCGGGTCAACGATCCTTGCCCCACCAGGAATATTTATAACTAAATCAAGCCCTTGACCAGACAGATTCGCAAGATCCATCAAAGCCCAACTTTGATTTCCCGGGAAATTTATATCACGCTGGCTTGAGTTTGAGTCTGAAATAATGCGCAAACTGTTGCCAAAGCGAACAATTAATTCGTCAGCACCGTTTGATGTCAAGTCCGCCGCGCGCTCTATAGCCCACGAAACATTCCCCACACCGTACCTTCTGGTTGTCTGGTAGGCATGATCTATTATCAGCACATCAGTGCCTGCTCGTAACACCAGCTCTGAGCCAGGCTTGCCATCAGTGTCATATGCACCAAAGAATGTCCATGACACGTTACCAACTGGGTAATCACGACGCACGCCGTTTGACTGTACGATTCTAATCCCTGAACTTTCCCTGTAAACCAAATCGTTTTGACCTAACCCTCTCAGATCCCAACTACCAAGATAAGTACTAGCAAAGGCTGGCAAAGCCGTTACCACCAAAAGAAAAGCAGTAGAAAGAGACACCAGTATCTGTTTTCGCACGATCCATCTCCTTATGTATCAACTAAAAACCACACGACAAGCAAGAACAACTAAGAGACAAACTAATCTCTATCACCCATTTTTTCCAACAACAACAATCCTTACAACCACAAAACTGCTTCAGTGACCGCAAGCTGTCAAGGACGGAGTTAAGCACATGGCTTGGAAGATTGCCAGGGAGAAAAAATATTTTCTTCCAGCATGAGACAAAGTTCTCGCGGGGACCATATTTATTTAGATTTGAGGAACTACAACAATACCGAAGTGCCATCATAAAACATGCATATAAGCTCAAGCTTGCGCTGACACTCAAGCTACGATGAAGAGCGACACCTATGAAGCCTCCACAGTGCTAAACAATTTGTTACTAGCAGGCTTGAAGTTTACGCAACCATCCAGCTCATACCGGATCCGGCCGCGCCATGCTGGGTATTGTCGAAGGCGTAGGAGGTGGTCTGGTAGATCGGTACTGCCACTGCTTTGGTGGTCGGGTC
>JBKBSI010000324.1:0-2198 GCA_046291745.1 Pseudomonas sp.
ATGCAAGGCAAGACCTACGACTGCGGTAGCAAAATAGGCTATCTTGAAGCGACTGTAGCCTACGCGCTGCGCCACCCGCAGGTCGGTGCCGGTTTCGCCGAGCTGATCAAGAACCTGCGTTGAGCTGGAGTCATAGCATGCATCTGGATGTGTACGGCGATACCCTCTGTGCTCTGGTCACGGCTTCGGCCCTGGCCTCTACCGGGCACAATGTCGCCCTGCGCCTGCCCTTTGGTCGGGTGCGTGAACGTCTGCTGGCGAACAAGGCCGCCTACAGTGAGCCGGGCCTGCGCAGGCTGATCAGTGAACAACATACCGAAGGCCGTTTGACCTTCGCCGACTTCCACGGCCAGCCCGAAGCCAAAAGCCGCGCGGTTTTTCTGGCGCTGGACACCGGTGATGAGTCCAAGGCGCAGAATATCGTCCAGCGTCTGACCCAGGATTCCGGTCGCAACTGGCTGCTGATCAACCAGTCGCCCTTTGCTGTGGGCTTCACCGAACTGCTGCAATCACGTATTCGCCTGGAGAACCCGGACAACACCAGCAACGTAGTCTGCCTGCCGGACTTTCTGCAGGAAGGCTCCGCCCTGGATGGCATTTTTCGTCCATCACAGATGATCCTTGGTAGTGACGATGGTTTTGCCGAGCTGCTGGTCAAGGAGATTTTCCGTCCCTTCAGCCGTGACGCTGACCACTTTTTGGTCATGACCCCGCGTGAGGCGGAATTTACCAAGCTGGCGATCACCGGCATGCTGGTAACCCGCATCAGCTTTATGAACGACATGGCCAACCTGGCCGACTCGCTGGGTATCGATATTGAGCCAGTACGCCAGGGCGTTGCCGCCGACCCGCGTATTGGCCCGGCCTACCTTTACCCGGGTGTAGGCTTCGGCGGGCCGGGCTTCTCCACCAACGTGGTCAATCTGGTCGACACCCTGGAGGCTAGTGGTGTCGGCTCCGAGCTGCTCAATCACGTACTGGAAATCAATAACCGCCAGAAGGAAGTGCTGTTCCGCAAACTCTGGCGCCACTATCGCACCGACCTCAAGGGCCGCACTATTGCCATCTGGGGTGCAGCCTTCAAGCCGGGTACTGGGCGTATCGACAACGCGCCGGTGCTGCGGGTGCTCGAGGCCCTGTGGGCTCAGGGCGCACGGGTGCAGATACATGACCCCGAAGCGCTACCGGCGCTGCTGGAATACTTTGGCAGCCGCGCCGATCTGACTAGCGCCAGTAACCAGTATGCGGCAGTAGACGGCGCCGATGCGCTGATGGTGCTGACCCAATGGCCACAGTATTCCAGCCCGGATTTTGACCGGATGCTGAGCAGCATGCGCGCTCCGGTAATACTCGACGGCCGCAACATATACGACCCCGCGACACTGCGGGAGTACGGATTTACCTACTACGGGATCGGGCGTTGAGCCCGGCCAGCGAGCCCTTCGTGAACGCATTCAAAGCCATACCCGATACCGGCAGCAGTGCCGTGCAGAAAGCCTGGGCCAATCTGGCTGCAGAGTCCGACCGGCTGCAGGAAACGCACCTGGCCGAGTTGTTCAAGGCTGAGCCGCAGCGCTTCAAGCACTTCAATGCCAGTCACGGTCCCCTGTTGCTGGATTACAGCAAGCAGCGGCTGGACGCCCAAGCGTTTGAAAAGCTCGAAGCGCTGGCCGACGCCAGCGACCTGCAGGGCTGGATCGAGCGGCTGTTCAGTGCCGAACCGATCAACTGCACTGAAAATCGTGCCGCCATGCACTGGGCACTGCGCGTACCAGCGGATACCGCCTTGAGTGATCCGGCCCCGGGTGTGTTCGGTAGCGTGCAGGCGCAGCTGGAAAAAATGGCTGGCATGGTACGCAAGCTTAACGGCGGCCAATGGCGCGGCATGACCGGCGAGATAATCACTGATGTGGTGAATATCGGCGTGGGCGGTTCTGATCTGGGCCCGCTGATGGTCAGCCGGGCGCTGAATGACTCCACCCTCAAGGGCGACAAGCCCCTGGGCGTTCACTTTGCCTCGTCCATGGACGGTAGCCAACTGGCCCAGCTGCTGAAGTTTTTGCGGCCGCAAACCACACTCTTTATTGTCTCGTCCAAATCCTTCACCACGGTCGATACCCTGTACAACGCCAACACCGCCCGCTCCTGGCTGGAGCGCAGCCTGGGCGCCGGGGTCGAGCTGATGCACTGCCACTTTG
>JBKBSI010000325.1:0-2120 GCA_046291745.1 Pseudomonas sp.
GGAAGCGCTGTGGCTTGCTGCCCGTGCCATGCGTCCTGCGAGGGAAGCGCAGGTCATCTGGCACCGGTTCCTCGATCTGACGCGGTCGGCTTACGAGATCACCTGCCTGTCGGCTGCGCGTCAGGCGTGGTGGGCGCTCGAGAAAGCGCGGCCGATCCACTTCTGAGCCGCCGCAACACCTGAACCCATGATCATCTGAACAGCTGATCAGCTGAATCCAAGACCTTCTCCGCCGTCAGCCTTTGGCTGCTGACCCGGTCTGCCGCTCGGGCAGTCCGGCGATGAGCCATGCGCTGATCCCATCAACCCCTAACCCAACCGAGCACCAACCAACCGCAGGCGATGCCTGCTCAACACAACCAAAAAGGAAATACCGATGAATACCAGAATAATAGCCTCCAACACTCCAGACACCGCAACTGGCACCTTATCCAGCCATGAGGCTGATACCGATCAGGCCAGCCTTGCCAGCACCCACAGCGATGGCGAGGTCCAAGATCCCACGGCTGCCCAGCTTGAAGATATCCTGATGCGCGAAAAGCGCCTGTTCGAGGCGCGCCCCGATCGCCATGAGGGCCGGGAAACCGGGTCGCGTTGGATCATATTGGACCTTGAATATGCCTATGACAGTGACCGGCACAGCGCCTATCAGGTTGCCGAGGGCGCTGCTGCTGAAAAGTCGACCCGCTGGCCTTTCCATCGGCCAGCCGCGGCAAGCTGGGTGGTTCTGCACCACAACCCTGTCACCAATATCATCACCACCGAGGACGCCTGCACCATTGCCATCGACACCATGGATGAGCGCACGTTGGTCCAGACCGTGTTTGACGTTCTGAACGCCCACAAGACCGCTGTGCTGGTGACCTGGGGCGGCGAAAACAAGGACGTGGCCGTCTTGCGTCACTGTGCCAGCAAGTTCGAACTGCTGGTCCCCAATCATCTGCGCGATCCATCACCGAGATCGGGTGCGCGGCTTGATCTTTGCTATGCAGTCTCGGGCGGTGCCAAGAGTGTGCATCTGCCAGAATATGCATGGGCCTCGGACATCCCTGCCAAGCCCTCGCCAAGCAAGGATATCGGGCCGCTGGTGCAAGCTGGCAAGTGGCATCAAGTGCGCGAGCAGGCATTGGCGGACGTGCTCACGACCGCTGTGATCGGGCTGCGCCACTTCAAATCCCATGGTGTCATCAGCAGCAACCTGCCGACTGCCTATCTCGCCATGGCTGATGCTGCCGCCGCTGCGCTCCCCTCATCGCAGTTCGTGAAGACCACCTTTGCACCGTGGGCTCGGCGTCAGGCCACGCTCGCCAAGCTGCAGGGCGTGATTTACCGGGCTGCGTGAGCTCGTTCGGGGTGGTTGGGCTGTTGGGAACGGTCGGCGGCGTTCAGACCGCAGCAGCCCTACCATCCGCACGAGGCTCATGTCTGGGCCAGGATGCCGTCGACGTTCGTTGCCGTTATGAACGGCACCTCAATTGCTGCAAAGTGTGCCTGCCCACAGGCAATCTGAGCTTTTTCAGCCTCTCTCAACGTGTTGAGATCGCCCTTACTCTCGCTCACCAGATAAACATCTTCACGGTCGCCGTATTCGCGGACGATAGCCCAGTCCGGGTTATATGTGCCCAATGGCGTCGTCACCCTGAAGCTAGCAGGCAGCTTGGCGAACACCTTGATTGCGCCGCTGATGTCCAACGCCTTTGCGATTTCGGCTTCAATGTTGGAATCGGTGACGATGTGATCCAGCGGCGCGCGCGTGACCTTGACCAACCGATCGAGCGGCACTTCCTGCTCCTCGCGGAATAGGTCCTGAGCCCACCATTCATCGAGGGGCTTGTAGACAATGCCGTCGGTCATCATCAGACGTTTGCCAGCTTGCATAATTGCCACCGCTGCATCGACAAAAGCCGACGGGTTGATGGTGGCATCGTCAAGCCGACCTGACTGGATCAGGATTTCAGCCAACACCTTGCGTGGGAGCTCGGTCCGGTTCTGCAGTTCACCCAGCAGATCAGGCAGATCAAGCTTCGTGGTTGCCAGGCGCTGCGGTGCGGACGTGCTCCGTTTCTCGCCAGTAACGCCCTCCCGGCCAATCAGCATCTCAGCTAACTCGAAGGTGACAC
>JBKBSI010000326.1:0-2091 GCA_046291745.1 Pseudomonas sp.
GCAGCGGCGTCAGCGGTGTGTACTTCCACATTTCCGTCTTGCGCGTCGGCCAGGCAGCAGCGGCCCAACGGGCGGCGCCCTGCTCACGCAGCGACGTCAGCCACTCGGGACTGGTCTGCTGTTCAGCCAGGGTCAGCGCATGTCGTTGAAAATCTGTCATGGATTCAAGCAACCTCGTTTTCCAGCCAGCCGTAGCCTTTGGCTTCCAGCTCCAGAGCCAGGCTCTTGTCGCCGGATTTGACGATGCGACCGCCAGCCAGCACGTGTACGTAGTCCGGCACGATATAGTCGAGCAGACGCTGGTAGTGGGTAACAACGATAAAGCTGCGCTCGCTGTCACGCATGCTGTTCACGCCATCGGCGACTACCTGCAGGGCATCGATATCCAGGCCGGAATCGGTTTCGTCGAGAATGCACAGAGAAGGCTCAAGCAGCATCATCTGCATGATCTCGTTACGCTTCTTCTCGCCACCGGAAAAGCCTTCATTGACGCCACGCTTGAGGAAGCTGGCATCCAGATCGACGCGCTTGCTGGTCTCACGGGCGAGCTTCATGAACTCCACCGAAGACAGTTCGGGTAAACCGGCGTGCTTGCGCTTGGCATCCAGGGATACCTTGAGAAACTCCATGTTGCTGACACCGGGGATCTCGACCGGGTACTGGAACGCCAGAAACAGCCCTTCGCGGGCACGCTCTTCGGTATCCAGCTCCAGCAGGTTCTGACCCTTGAAAGTAATGGTGCCGCCGGTGGCTTCATAGCCCGGCCGACCGGACAACACATTGCCCAGGGTGCTCTTGCCTGAGCCGTTGGGGCCCATGATGGCGTGCACTTCACCCGGTTTGATGTCGATACTCAAACCCTTGAGGATATCTTCATCTTTATCACCCACTTTCGCGTACAAATCCTTGATAGATAACATATTCACTGCCTGATAACTGTTGAATTAGGAGGTTGTCAGTGCTTGAGGCGGGTTAACCCACCGAGCCTTCGAGACTGACTTCCAGCAACTTGCCTGCTTCCACCGCGAACTCCATCGGCAGTTCCTTGAACACCTCACGGCAGAAGCCGTTGACGATCATGGAAATGGCCTTTTCCGCGTCCAGGCCGCGCTGCTGGCAAAGGAACATCTGGTCGTCGCTGACCTTGGAGGTGGTGGCTTCGTGCTCGACCACCGCTGTCGGGTTGCGGCTTTCGATATAAGGGAAGGTGTGCGCACCGCACTGATCGCCGATCAGCAGGGAGTCGCACTGGGTAAAGTTACGCGCACCGTCCGCACCCGGATTGAAGCGCACCAGGCCACGATAGGCACTGTTGCTGCGCCCGGCCGATATACCCTTGGCGATGATGGTTGAGCGGGTATTCTTGCCCAAATGGATCATCTTGGTACCGGTATCGGCCTGCTGAAAGTTGTTGGTCAGCGCCACCGAGTAGAATTCGCCGACGCTGTTGTCACCCTTGAGGATGCAGCTGGGGTACTTCCAGGTGACCGCTGAGCCGGTTTCTACCTGGGTCCAGGAAATCTTTGCGTTGGTATGACAGATGCCGCGCTTGGTCACGAAGTTGTAGATACCGCCCTTGCCTTCCGCGTTACCCGGATACCAGTTCTGCACGGTCGAGTATTTGATGGTCGCGTTATCCAGCGCCACCAGCTCTACCACCGCTGCGTGCAACTGGTTTTCGTCACGCATGGGTGCGGTACAACCTTCGAGATAGCTCACGTGCGAGCCTTCCTCGGCAATGATCAGCGTGCGTTCGAACTGCCCGGTGTTCATTTCATTGATGCGGA
Organism: Pseudomonas sp.; assembly: GCA_046291745.1. GTDB lineage: Bacteria > Pseudomonadota > Gammaproteobacteria > Pseudomonadales > Pseudomonadaceae > Halopseudomonas. The sequence continues at coordinate 1,788 of JBKBSI010000326.1, forward strand.
AGTAGGTCGACAGCTCCATGGGGCAACGTACGCCCTTGGGGATATAGACGAAGGAGCCGTCAGAAAACACTGCCGAGTTCAATGCGGCGTAGTAGTTGTCCTTCTGCGGCACCACACTGCCAAGATACTTTTTCACCAGCTCGGGGCAGCGATGTACTGCTTCACTGATCGGGCAGAAGATCACGCCCGCCTCTTCCAGCGCCGCCCGCCTGCGCGAGATCTGCGAGGCCGACAACCCGACCTGATCGGCCAGCGCCGCATTGGTCAGCGATGCATCGCGCTGTAAAGCGGCCAGCAATGCGGT
>JBKBSI010000327.1:0-2059 GCA_046291745.1 Pseudomonas sp.
AGAAGCCGCGGGGATTGGCCAGTTTGATCTGCATGGGGAGCCTCGAGTGGGTAGGATGACTGGATCGGTACAGGCCATTATCCATGATAAGGCGTTTTAAATCGACGGCTGGGGCGGTTTGCAACCCCCCAACCAGCCGCCAAACCAGCCAACTATCAGGCCGCCTTCACCGCAATAATCTCGACATCAAAGGTAATCACCTTGCCTGCCAGCGGATGATTGAAGTCCACCTCGACCGTAGTCTCGTGAATAGCCTTGACCACGCCCGGCAACTCGCCACCCGCCGCATCACGGAAAATGACCAGAAGTCCCGGTTCCAGCTCCATTTCGTTGAACTGGTCACGCGCCACGGTCTGGATATTCTGTGGATTGCCTGGACCAAAACCCCGCTCGGGCTCTATTTCGAAGCTGCGCTGATCGCCCTCCTTGAGGCCGAACAGGCTCTGTTCAAAGCCCGGCAGCAGACTGCCATCACCCACCTTGAAGGTGGCGGGCGATTTGTCGGTGGTGGTATCGACCACGTCGCCGTTGGGCAGTTTAAGGGTGAAATGCAGGGTCACTTCCGTGTCATGGTTGATGCGGATATCGGTCATGAGCGTGCCTCGTGTTTGTTGAGTATCGTTTGACGCCAGGCTGGGTTGGCGGAAACCTTGGCTGCGGGGCTAACGGAGTGTCAGCTCCGGTGCAGTGGCGGATTCTGCACACCCTTCGCGGCGGGGCCGCCGCTCCTACCAGTGGAGGGCCGTATCAACTCCGTGCTCTGGTGGGAGCGGCCGCCTGGCCGCGAAAGGGTCGTCGGCTTAAGCCTTAGCCCCATCCTTGTCCTTGGCCCCAAAAAACATGTCCAGAATCAATAGCACCGCGCCTACGGTAATGGCGCTGTCGGCGATGTTGAAGGCCGGAAAAAACCAGCTTTGCTGCCAATGCACCAGAATAAAGTCCACCACATGTCCATGCACGATGCGGTCGTACAGGTTGCCCAGAGCACCGCCGAGGATCAACGCTAGCGCCAGCGGCTCGAGCACCTTGCCGCGCGGCAGCCTGTACAGCCAGACAACCAGCGCAATGCTGACTGCAACTGCAATGGCAGAGAAGAACCAGCGCTGCCAACCACCCGCCCCGGCCAGAAAGCTGAAGGCTGCGCCGGGGTTGTAGGCCAGCGTAAAGCTGAACAGCCCATCGATCACCGGCACCTGCTGGTACATTTGCAGATTGGCCTCGGCAAACCACTTGGTCAGCAGATCCAGCGCCACCACCAGCACCGAAACCAGCAGCCAGCGCAAACTGCCCCGCAGCAGATCAGGCATGCTTGCGCACCTCACCCGGGCCCTGGATATTATCCACGCAACGTCCGCAGATTTCCGGATGATCCGGGTGCGACCCTACATCGGCACGGAAGTGCCAGCAGCGCGCGCACTTGGTGTGCGTGGACTTGACGATCTTCAGTTTCAAACCCGGCAGTTCGGTGTCGACGCAGTCTGCGCCAGCTTGCGCCAGCGGAGCAAGACTGGCCTGGGAAGTAATCAATACAAAACGCAACTCGTCCCCCAGCTTCGCCAGGGTTTCTGTCAGCGATTGATCCGCATGCAGCGTCACTTCAGCCTGCAGGTTGCCGCCGATGACCTTGGCGTTGCGCTGGCTTTCCAGTTCGCGGTTCACCGCAACCTTGACCGCCATGACCTGGTCCCAATAGGCGCGATCCAGCTCGATACCATCCGGCAGCGCGGTCAGGCCCTCATACCAGGTGTTGAGCATGACCGATTCGTTACGCTCGCCAGGCAGGTACTGCCAGAGTTCCTCGGCAGTAAAGGACAGAATCGGCGCTATCCAGCGCGTTAGCGCTTCGGCGATATGGTACATCGCGGTCTGACAGGAACGACGCGCGGTGCTGTCAGCGCCTGTGGTGTACTGCCGATCCTTGATGATATCCAGGTAGAAACCGCCCAGCTCCTGCACACAGAAGTTGTGCACCTTCTGGTACACGTTCCAGAACTTGTAGGTGTCGTAGGCTTCGATGATTTCCTGCTGCAGCAGCAGCGCACGATCAACCGCCCAGCGA
>JBKBSI010000328.1:0-1273 GCA_046291745.1 Pseudomonas sp.
GGTTGCGAACGTTTTGTAGAGATGGCCCGTGCGGACACGGGTTGTGAAGTCTGGCATCAGGACTTCCTGCAGTTGGACCTGCCTGCCGCCCACTTCGACGGCATCTTCGCCAACGCTGTGCTCTTCCATATCCCCAGCAAAGTCCTGCCCGAAACGCTCAGGCAACTGCACCAGAGCCTCAAGCCAGACGGCGTGCTCTTCAGCTCCAACCCCCGCGGCGAAAACCAGGAAGGCTGGAACGGCGATCGCTATGGCGCCTATTACGATTTGGCCACCTGGTGTGCCCTGTTACAGCAGGCTGGCTTTACCGAACTGGAGCACTATTACCGCCCCCCTGGGCTGCCCCGTGACCAACAACCTTGGCTGGCAAGCGTGTGGCGCAAAGCCTGATCCAGTGCGCGTGAATTTGCAGATACTAAAAATAGGGTTTAGTATCTATAGATACACGCACTACCTGGATAGCACTTATGCTTGCAAACCCGATTTCAGCTCCCAACAAAACCGCTTCGGCCACCGGCCTGCGTACGGCCGTCGCCATCCTCGATAACTGGGGCGCGACGGGGGAGCAGGGCGAGGCGATACTGCGCGTCTCCCATAGCACCTATGCGCGGGCCAAGCGCAAGGACGGTCTACCCTCAATCAGCCTGGACCGTGACCAGCTCACCCGTGTCAGCTTTGTGCTGAATATCCACGCGGCGCTGCGGGTGGTATTCGACAATCCGGATAACGTTTACGGCTTCATGCGCATGCCGAATGACAACGCCTTCTTCTTCGGCCGCCCGCCGCTGGAGGTGATGAGCACTGGCGATATCGTTGCGGTGTATGAAACCTTCCGCCGCATCGACGTGCTTCGGGGCAGTCAGTGGTAGCCGCGCAGGATCTGGGCAGGCTTCCGGCAAAACCTGTCCGCGCTTACCGGCTGGTCAATTCCAAATTCCCACCTATCGCCATCTTTGACGATGTTGCCGATGCCGACGAGTTCGAGGAGCTCTACGCGCTGCAATCGCTGACCAATCCGCGCATGCTCAATCAGGCCGGACAGCTGGAGCTGATCATGCGCAGCGACATCCCCTTCGGCATCCCCGGCTGCTCCTATGCCACCGCTCCCTTTACCCACGTGAATCCCGATGGGTCACGCTTCAGTGATGGCTCCTTCGGCGTGCTGTACCTGGCAGACTGTATGGAAACGGCCATTGCCGAGGTCCGCTACCACCAGCAGTTTTACTGGTCCCGTGTACCAGACCTGCGCTATGACCGCTTTGTATTCCGTGGG
>JBKBSI010000328.1:1283-2043 GCA_046291745.1 Pseudomonas sp.
CCGGTTCGACGAGGCGGGCGGGCTTGATGCCTTGCCGGTGCCCCGGGATAACGCCATCTATTCGCCGACTGACTACGGCGCGTCGCAGGTGCTGGGCCGGGGCGCGTTGAAGGCTGGCGCTACCGGTATTCGCTACCATTCGGTGCGGCAGCAGGGGGCAGTGTGCTGGGGATTGCTGACGCCCCGGCAGGTTAAATCCGTAGTCCAGACCGCCCATTACGAAATGGTCTGGAGCGGGGAGGTGGCAGCTGTCCACAAGCTTTCTACGCACATAGGCTGATCGCGGTTTTTCATTCAATTTCAATGTTTTGCCCTGTTGCTGAACGACCAGTTCCCGTTCTGCCGACTGGCGCACACCCCTCCACCGGAAAAACTGCAAAAATACACCCCATCGCACCGGGCCGCTCTGGCTGGCGGGTGTCCGATCTGTCGATCAGCAATATAAGGAACAACGGAATGTTCGCCGCGGCCAACCAGCCCCATTTCAGCCTGCTCATTCAGGGCCTGACGCACGACTTCAAGGTACTGGAATTCACCGGCCACGAGGCCATCTCCAAGCCCTACCGCTTCGAGCTGGATCTGATCAGCGAACAGCCCGATCTCGATATCGAGACCTACCTGCACCAGCCTGCATTCCTGGCCTTTGCCGCCAACGGCAAGGGCGTTCACGGCATCATCCACAGCATTGCCCAGAGCGAAGCCGGCAGGCGGATGACCCGCTACCGCATAACACTGGTGCCGCAGCTGGCTTACCTTGCCC
>JBKBSI010000329.1:0-1934 GCA_046291745.1 Pseudomonas sp.
TGCAGTTGTCGTCCGCAACCACAGTATTGCCGGTCAGGTCGGCAGCGCCATGGCCAAGGCCGAGGGCTCCTACAACCAGCAGAAAAGCGAGCTCGAAAGTATCGCCTCGGCAGTAGAGCAGATGAGCGCAACCGTGCAGGAAATTGCCAGCCGCATGTCGGACTCGGCCGAGGCCGCCAAACAGGCTGCAGAGCAAACCAACCGCGGGCACAGCACCGCTGACCGCACCTCCAGCATGATGAACGAGCTGGCAGCAAACATTGCACATGCCGGCCAGGCCGTCAGTGAACTGAACCAGAACTCCCAGTCCATAGGCTCAGTACTTGGCGTGATACGTGGCGTAGCGGAACAGACCAACCTGCTGGCCCTGAATGCGGCAATCGAGGCAGCGCGGGCGGGCGAACAGGGCCGAGGCTTTGCCGTGGTGGCCGATGAGGTACGCACGCTGGCCAGCCGCACGCAAAAAAGTACCGATGAGATTCAGGGCATGATCAGCACCCTGCAGGGCGGCACGACCAAAGCGGTTGAATCCATGCAGGGCAGTCACCAGCAGTCCGAGGACATGCAAACCCAGGTAGAAGCCTCACGCACCGCGCTGGCTTCCATCGCCACATCGGTAGCGACCATCACCGACATGACCCATCAGGTGGCGGCTGCGGCGGAACAGCAGTCACATACCTCCAACGAAATCGCCGGTAGCTTGCATCAGTTGAGCACCCTGGGAGATAGGGTACTGGCCGAGCTCAAGGATACCGCTGCCAACACCGGCGAATTGAAACTTGCGGCGCAACAACTGGACACACTGATTGGTCAGTTCAAGACTGCGCGAAGCTAGCAGAGGAACTATTCTATGTGCTTGGCCAACATATTATGTGTTGGCATTCGCCCGCTCTATTTCGCGGCTATCCCGTAAATATACTGCGACTTTTGGATAAGCACCCTCTAAGGCTGTGCTACATTAATTTTACTGCCTGGCTTAGAGGAACAGGGTTTGTCTGGCAGGGTCGGCACGGCGGCCACGGAAGATGGATTTACAGGACTTACGTCGAGATAGCGCCATGAAAGTGCACGAGCAAGACAGACTTTATGCCCTGAAGAAATTGAACCTGCTCGATACGCTGCCCAGCGATAGTTTCGATCGCATCACGCGCATGGCCAGCCAGCTGTTCAATCTGCCCATTGCAGCAATCTCCCTTACGGACGAAAATCGCCAATGGTTCAAATCACGCGTCGGCACCGACCGATCGGAAATACCCCGCTCTGACGCTTGCGACAGTGAGGTCACCGAAACCTCCAGCCGCTTGACCATACCTGACCTCCTGGCCTCACCCCGCTACAAGAACAGCATTCTGGTTCAATCTGGCATCCGCTTTTACGCCGGTGCTCCGCTAACTACCCGTGAAGGCTTTACCCTGGGCGCGATCTGCGTATTGGGTAACGAACCCCGGTGCATGACGGATCAGGAACTGGCAGTGCTTCAAGACCTGGCGGCCATGGTCATGGACCAGATAGAACTGCAAAGCGCTCATGGTCGACTTGATCCTCTGACCGACCTGCCAAATCGCAGCCAGTTTGCCGTTGATCTTCAGGATATGAGCCGAGAACAACAGCCCAGAGCCGTTGTTGTGTTGTTCAGCGAAGTAGTGGGTGTGGCCGCAATCGGGTGGGTGGAGCGCGGCATGGGGCCCACCAACGTGGAAGATCTGGCGCGCTCTGCGGGCCACCTGTTGGGCGCTACGCTGCCGGACGGCGGCCGTGTATACCATCTGGGACCTTGCCAGTTTGCCCACCTGCTAACCGCCAATGGCGATGATGAGGTAGTGCGCGAAGCGATAACCTTGCGTGAGGCCTTGCGCGGGCTGACTACCGGGGAGGCGGCAGCAGTAATGGTGCGACCGGTAGTAGGCATTGCCCGACTGAAGATTGAAGATCAG
>JBKBSI010000032.1:0-22305 GCA_046291745.1 Pseudomonas sp.
CGAATTTCGACCTGCGCACTGTCTCCGGTCGCCCGGGGTACGCGCGCCAGCGCAATGGAGCAGCCCAGCGTCGGCGAGAAACTACCGCTGGTTATCTCACCCTCGCCCACACCCTCGACGATAACCTTCTGGTGACCGCGCAACACCGCACGCTCCTGCATTACCAGGCCAACCAGCTTTGGCTGATCGCCCGCAGCACGCTGCGCCTCAAGCGCCTTGCGGCCAATAAAGTCTCGCTCAGTTGGCTCCCAGGCAATGGTCCACGCCATGTTGGCGGCCAGCGGCGAGATGCTCTCATCCATATCCGAGCCATACAGATTCATGCCCGCTTCCAGCCGCAGAGTATCGCGTGCACCCAGTCCACAGGGCTTGCAACCAGCAACCAACAGAGCGTTCCACAAATCGGCGGCCTGGTCTGCAGGCAGGATTATCTCCAGCCCGTCCTCACCAGTGTAGCCAGTGCGACCGATAAACCAGTCGCCCTCGGACAGCCCCTGAAAAGGTTTTAGATCATTGATCAGCGCAGCGCGATTGTCGCTCACCACCGAGGCGGCAACTTCCCGCGCGCGCGGGCCCTGAACTGCCAGCATGGCCAATTCCGCCTGCTCGGTCAGGGTCACGGCATAGGCCTCAGCCTGACGATTCATCCAGGCCAGGTCCTTTTCGCGGGTCGCCGCATTGACCACCAGGCGATAGCCGTCGGTAGCCAGATAGACGATCAGGTCGTCAATCACCCCGCCCTGCTCATTGAGCATGCCGCTGTAGAGCGCCTTGCCGGCAGTCGCCAGCCGCGCCACATCGTTGGCCAACAGATATTGCAGAAAAGCCTTGGCTTCACTACCGGTCACATCTACCACGGTCATGTGCGAGACATCGAACATGCCCAGATCGCGGCGCACCTGGTGATGCTCTTCCATCTGCGAGCCGTAATGCAGGGGCATATCCCAGCCGCCGAAATCGACCATTTTGGCGCCAGCCGCGAGGTGGCAGTCATACAGCGGAGTGCGAGAACCCATTCAGGTTTCCTTCATTCGGGATGCCAAAGGCGCAATTGTACCCGCAAACAAATAGCCTGTGCAGCCTGAAGCTGATCGGCTGCTAGCGCAGCAGGCGGCCGGAGCGGCGGATCAGGATAATCACCGGCAACAAGCCCACCGCCACCAGAGTCAGCGCAGGCAGCGAAGCCCGCGCCCAATCGCCTTCGGCGGTCAATCCGTGAATGCGTACCGCCAGGGTATCCCAACCAAAGGGTCGCATCAGCAGAGTGGCTGGCATCTCCTTGAGCACATCGACGAATACCAGCAGACCTGCGGTAAGGATGCCCGGCACCAGAAGCGGCAGGTAAATGCGCGAGAACACTTTCCAGCTGGACTGTCCCAGACTCTGAGCCGCCTCCGGCAGCGACGGACGAATCCGCGCCAACGAGGTGTCCAACGGCCCGTAGGCCACGGCCATAAAACGGATTAGATAAGCCAACAGCAGGGCAAACAAGCTACCCAGCAATAGCTGGCTCGGGTTCTCGTTGCCCAGCCAACTGCGCAACGGGATCAGCAACTGGTTATCAAGGAAGCTGAAGGCAAACATGATCGCTACCGCCAGTACCGAGCCGGGCAAGGCGTAACCCAGATTGGCCGCCGCCACCGCACTGCGCACCCGCCTGATCGGTTGCAAGCGTCTGGCCAGCACCAGCAATATGCCCAAACCAACCGTCATCAGCGCCGCCATGCTGCCGAGAGTCAGGGTATTGCGGATCAGGGACCAGTAACGGCTATCCAGATCATTCAGGCCACTTTGCAGTAGCCAGACAACCAGTTGCGTTACAGGTATGACAAAGGCAATAGCCAGCACCAGCAGACAGTAACAGGTGGCCAGCCAGCCTCTCACTCCCTTTAACCGGTAGATTGCCCCCTGCCTGGGCCGATCAATACCGGGGAAGCGCTTGCTACCCTGGGCGCGGCGTTCTGCATACAGGGCCAGAAACACGAACAGCAGCAATACACTGGCCAACTGCGTGGCCGTCTGCAGACTGTAAAACCCATACCAGGTCTTGTAGATAGCTGTGGTGAAGGTGTCGTAATTGAATACTGACACGGCGCCAAAATCCGCCAGGGTCTCCATGATCGCCAGCGCCGCTCCGGCGCCGATGGCCGGGCGAGCCATTGGTAGCGCCACACGCCAAAAGCCCTGCCAGGGTGTTTGCCCGAGTACCCGCGAGGCTTCCATCAGACCTTTGCCCTGGGCCATAAAGGCGCTACGGGCGAGCAGATAGACATAGGGATAGAACACCAGCACCAGAACGCTGATTACCCCGCCGGTAGAGCGAATTGAAAACATGCGGAAATCATTGCCAAACCAGTCGCGCAACTGGCTCTGCACCGGACCGGCAAAATCCAGTAAACCAATCATCACGAAGGCCAGCACGTAGGCGGGGATGGCAAAGGGCAACATCAAGGCCCAGTCCAACCAGCGGCGGCCCGGAAACTCGCAGAGACTGACCAGCCAGGCCAGACTGACACCCAGAACCAGCACCCCGGAGCCGACCCCCAGCACCAGCACCAAGGTATTACCGATGAGGCGGAACAGTTGCGTCTGCAACAGGTGCGACCAGATCGCGCTGTCCACGCTTTGCCAACTGAGCAAGAGCACTAACAGAGGCATCACCACCAGTGCGGCGGACAGATAGGCTATCCATCGCCAGCGAGGCATCGCGCTGATCAATCGTTGCGGCACAACCACTCCTGTAGTTTGGAAAACAGGGCTCGTAAACCAGTACTCGGAAGACAGAGCGCAGAAACCAGGGCTAGTGGCCCAGAACTCGAAAACGAACACGCCCGGCTCTGGCCGGGCGTGCAGTATATCGGGAAAAGCCCTGCGTGGCTCACCCGGAGGATAACGCGAAGGAGATCAGTCCCAGCGCTGGCGATCCATCAGCATCACGGCTTCAGGCTGGCGACGCCCGGCCACCTCGACATTGATAGTGTCCATCTTGAACTCACCCCAGGCTGCCACCTCATCGGAAGGCTTGACCGAGGCGTTGGCCGGGAACTCCTGATTCACGTCGGCAAAGATGCGCTGGGCTTCAGGGGTGGTCATCCACTCCAGCATCTTGATCGCTTCAGCAGGGTGCTTGGCATGGCGCGTGACGCCGGCACCGGAAATATTCACGTGCACACCGCGATCATCCTGATTAGGCCAAGCCAGCGCGACTTTGATATCCGGACGGTCCTGCTGCAGGCGGCCAAAATAGTAGGTATTGACGATGCCCACGTCACACTGCCCGGCATCGATGGCTTCCATCAGCGAGGTATCGTTGGAGAACACCGGGGTAGCCAGGTTGGCGACCCAACCGCTGATGACTTCACCAGTGCGCTCAGCACCCAGGGTTTCAATCATGGTTGCTGTCAGCGACTGGTTGTAAACCTTCTTCGAGGTACGTAGGCACATACGGCCCTTCCATTTCTCGTCAGCCAGCGCCTCGTAGGTAGTCAGCTCGGCGGGATCGACACGCTCGGTGGAGTAGGCGATGGTCCGTGCGCGCAGCGACAACCCGGTCCACTGACCGCTTTCGGCACGGTACTGGCTGGGGATATTGTTGCTGATTACGTCGGATTTGACCGCACGCAGCAGACCCATCTCTTCCGCCTGCCACAGGTTGCCGGCATCAACGGTAATAAACAGATCCGCAGGCGTATTGGCACCCTCGGCACGCATACGGGCCATCAGCGGCGCTTCGCTGTCGGTGATGTAATTGATCTTGACCCCGGTCTTTTGCGTATAAAGCTCGAACACCGGCTTGATCAGGTGCTCCTGACGGGAGGAGTAAACGACCAGTTCCTTGGCCTGCGCAACGCCCGTATAGGCGGTGAGGGCCAGACTGACGGCTGCGATGGAACGAAATAAAGACATGGAAGCGCCTCGGGGTGATTAAATCGAGACTAGATGTTAATGATTCATATTTAGTTTAGCAATATCTGAATCACCAAATTTCTTGCTCCAGGTCAGGATTTAGTGCCAGGCTCGGCAACTTGCCCTCGAGACCCATGGCCCTGCGCACCAGCGCCGACTTCAACGTATCCTGCTGATTCAGCCAGCTCATGCCCAGGTTGCGCGCCCAACGCAGTGGCAGCGCATCTGCATGGAACAGCCGTTCGAAGCCTTCCATCGCGGCCATCATGCCCAGATTGGCGCCCATGCGCCGTCGCTCGTACTGCTGCAGCACTTGCAGGTCCGCCAGATTATCGCCGCGCAGCAGGGCAGCACGTAACACATCATTCAGCTCCGCCGCGTCCAGCAGCCCCAGGTTGACCCCCTGCCCCGCCAGCGGATGAATAGTGTGTGCGGCATCGCCTATCAGCGCCAACCCTGGCATCACATAGTCCTTGGCATGGCGTTGGCGCAGGGGAATACAATGCCGTGGATCGCTGGCGAGTACCCGACCCAGTCGCCCCTCGAGTGCCAACTCCAATTCGGCGCAGAATGCCTCTTCAGGCAGCTCTGCTATGCGCTCCGCAGCTTCCGGCAGCAGCGACCAGACGATAGAACAGTAGTGACCGTCGGCGACATCCTGCAGGGGCAGGAAAGCCAGCGGACCGGTAGGCAGGAAGCGCTGCCAAGCGGTCTGCTGATGTGGTTCGGCGGTGCGTACCGTGGTAACCAGCGCATGATGCAGATAGTCCCACTCGCGCATGCCGAACCCGGCCAGTTCACGAATCCGTGAGCGGCCGCCGTCCGCGGCCACTATCAGGGGGGCGGTTAGCTTGCTGCCGTCGGCCATATTCAGCCGCCAAAGCTGCTCCTCGCGCACCAGCCCATGGACTTGCTGACCGCCGAGCAAACTGATGCGCGTCTGCCCGAGGCGCTCAAGCAGTGCATGCTGCACGCGATGGTTCTCGACTATATGGCCAAGCCGCTGCTCACCCAGTACCTGCGAGTCAAAACGAATTTCACCGGTACCCTCGGCGTCCCACACACACATCTGCCGGTAGGCGCAGTGCGGCTGCCGGGCAATCAGCGGCCATACCCCTAGCTGTCGGAAAATACGCTCCGAGGCAGCGCTCAGGGCGCTTACCCGGGGATCATAGCCGGAGGTTGTGGTCGGTTCGGATGCCGGCTGGTCTAGGGCAATGGTGTCGACCACGGCAATATTCAGCGGGGTATCGGCTAGCGCCAATGCCAGAGTAGCTCCGACCATTCCGGCCCCGACCACTATCAGGTCAAATTGCTGTACCACTGAATTTACTCCGGTTCTAGAAATCAGGCCCTGAAGCCCATCGCCTGGCGGGCAAGAAAGCGTCTTGCGGGCGGCAGTATGTCCAGCCCCAGCAGACCCAGATTGCGACCCATGGTCAGCAGCGGCTGGCGGTTGCTGAATAGCCGAGTGAGATAGTCACTGAAAGCCACGGTTTGCCGCTGATCGGATTGCTGGCTCTGCAAATAGCTTTGCAACACCGCAAGATCGCCCAGTGGCTGACCACGGTAGTCAGCCTCGATCAGCGTATCGGCCAGCGCCAGGGTGTCGCGCAGAGACAGATTGAAACCCTGCCCGGCGATCGGATGCAGACTGTGCGCGGCATTACCCAGCACCACCAAGTGCGCACGTACCTGTTCGGCGGCTTCGGTCAGGTGCAGCGGGTAGCTGCTGCGACTGCCGACCTTGGTCAGCGCGCCCATGCGGTAGCCAAAGGCCTCCTGCAGGCGCGCCAGAAAGGCCGCGTCCGGCAGGGCCGCGACATCAGCAGCTTGATTTTCAGGCAAGGTCCAGACCAGCGCACTGCGTTGCTCGGAGAGCGGCAGCAGCGCCAGCGGCCCTGAGTCGGTAAAGCGCTCGTAAGCCACCGAACCGTGGCCCTTGGCCGAACTGATATTGGCTACAATGGCAGCCTGACCGTAGGGTTTGACCTCACGGTGCACGCCCAACTGATCGAGCAGGCCAGAGCGACCACCATCGGCCAGCACCAGCAAATCGCTATGCTGCTGATGAACCTGGCCGTCCTGCAGGATATCCAGGGCATAGCCGCCGGGCTCAGGGCGGGCGGCGACCACCGCAGCCGGGGCCAGCCACTCCACCACGCTGTGATCCAGGGCGCCCAGCAGGACTTCACCGAGCCAGGCGTTTTCCACTACATACCCGAGCGCCGGAACAGACTCTTGGCGGGCATCCAGACGAGTAACGCCCGGATGCCCCCGGTCTGACACATGGATATGCCGGATAGGTTCAGCACGCGTGCCCATCTGCTCCCAGACGCCCAGCCGTTCGAACAGCAGTCGGCTGCCGTGGGACAGGGCTGTGGAGCGGGCATCATAACTGGTTGGCTGACCCGTACCAGGAGGCTGCGCCTCAATCAGACTCAGGGACCAACCGGCCACACGGGCATGCTCCTGCAACGCCAGCGCCAGACTGGCACCGACCATGCCGCCGCCGACTATGGTCAGACGCCCACTCACGCAGGCACACCCTGCTGCTCACGCGCCGCAGCCATAAGCGCCTCTATCTCATCGGCATCCTTGGGTACGCTGCCGCTCAATACCTCGCAGCCACTACGGGTAACCACCACATCGTCCTCGATACGCACACCAATACCGCGCCACTTGCGCGGCACGCTGTCGTCGTCCGGGGCGATATAGATGCCAGGCTCAACGGTCATCACCATGCCGGGCTCAAGCTCACGCCATTCGCCACCCACACGATAGTCACCCACATCGTGCACATCCATACCCAGCCAGTGTCCGGCACGGTGCATGTAAAAGCGTTTGTAACCCTCACTGGCGATCAACTGCTCCAGCTCACCGCGCAGCAAACCCAGCTCCAGCAGCCCCGCAGTAATTACCCGCACAGTGGCTTCGTGGGATTCGTTCCAGTGACGGCCGGGCGCAATCACCTCGAAGGCCGCAGTCTGGGCCGCCAGCACTATGTCATAGATGGCCCGCTGCTCGGGGCTGAAGCGCCCATTAGCCGGAAAGGTGCGGGTAATATCACTGGCGTAGCAATCCAGCTCACAGCCAGCGTCGATAAGGATCAGGTCGCCGTCGCGGATCTGACTGGTGTTTTCGGTGTAGTGCAGGATGCAGCCGTTGCGACCGGCCGCGACAATTGAGGAGTAGGCTGGAGAGCGGCTGCCATGCCGCATGAAGGTGTGCTGTAGCTCCGCCTCCAACTGATACTCATAAGCCCCGGGTCGACACACCTGCATGGCGCGAATATGCGCCTGGGCAGAAATCTCCGCCGCCGCCTGCATGACCTTGAGCTCGGCAGCGCTCTTGTACAGCCGCATATCGTGCAGCAGGTGATCCAGCGCCACGAACTCGTTCGGCGGCGTGGCTCCAAGCCGGGCCTTGCTGCGAATGACGTTGATCCAGTTGGTCAGCCGCCGGTCAAAATCCGGGTTGGCGCCCATGGCGTAATAAACCCGCTCACGCCCTTCGATCAGCCCCGGCAGGATATCGTCGATATCATTGATGGGAAAGGCATCAGCCGCACCATACTCACTGACGGCGCCGTCCTGACCCGCACGGTAGCCGTCCCAGAGTTCGCGCTCCTTGTCCTTCTCGCGGCAGAACAGTACGTACTCGCCGTGTTCACGTCCGGGGATCAGTACCGCAACGGCTTCTGGCTCGGGAAAGCCGGTCAGATACTGAAAGTCGCTATCCTGTCGATACACATGCTCCACATCGCGGTTGCGGATATGGACTGGCGCGGCCGGCAGTACCGCTATGCTGTTGGGTTCCATCTGCGCCATCAGCGCCTTGCGGCGCCTAGCGTATTCCTGCCTGTTGATATGCATGCTGTCCCCTGGTGTGTACGGATCAATGCAGCGCGGCGGGCGGCGTAGCTTGCGCCTGATCGTCCGGCTGAGTCTCGCTAAAAATCATCAATGCAGCCATGCGAACATATTCCATGACTTCCATGAAATCGACTTCGTTGGCCTCCGACTCTTCCAGGTCAGTTTGCACCTGGGCGATGGCAGCAAAGTCATGCAGCGCGCTATCGGCCTCTTCGCTCAGCTCGCCCTGGCGTTCCACCAGCCCGAAGCCACCCAGAAAGCCCTCACACCACTGGCCCAGTGCCTGGGTCCGATGATCGACAGTGGCGTTGTCATCCGGCAACAGCAGGGTCAGATCAAAGCCACTACCGCTGAGTTCAGCCAGACTGGCATCGTACAATTGAATAAGCTGTACCTTGCCCGCCTCGGCCAGCGTTCCGCGGCCATCCAGCAATTCTCTGGCAACATTCAGCCAGGTTCCGTGGTCATAACGCGCACCGGCACATAAACGTCCTACCAAATGCCCGTGCAATTCGGCAGGAAACCCGGCCGCGCCGAGATCATTGAACAACTGGACATAACGGTCGAAATCAAAAACGGCGGGCATTAACGCCATAATATAGGGGCCTCCCTGGGAGCATAAGCGGGATAAGCAGATAACCTTGAGGAAATATTTCCGATCCCGTGTAATCTACTGTGCAAGCACATCAGGCTCCAGTCTACCAGCCTGTGGCCGTTGCAGCACGGGCCGCCCGTTATGCATTGGTTTGACCGCCCCGTATCGCCCCACTATAGTTGGCCGACAACGGGATGACAGAATGACGCAAATGGAAGAACCCGACATCAACACCCTGACTCTCAAAGTAGCCCAGTTGATCGACCTGTGTGACAGGCTTCAACAGCACAATCAGCACCTGCTTGCCCAGGAAAAATCCTGGCGCGACGAACGGCTTCAGTTAATCGAAAAGAACGATTTGGCCCGTCAGAAGGTCGAAGCCATGATATCGCGTCTAAAATCCCTGGAGCATGATTCATGACTACCGCACTGACCGTCACCTTGCACATCCTCGACAAGGAATATCGGGTGACCTGCCCTCCCGAGGAGCGCAGCAATCTTGAGCAGGCTGCACGCCACCTGGACACCACCATGCGCGACATCCGCAACAGCGGCAAGGTCATTGGTGTGGAGCGAATTGCCGTCATGGCCGCGCTGAACATCAGCCACGACATGCTGACCGGGAGCCGCCAGCAAGACAGTGCCCTGGACTCCCAGCAAAAGCAGATTGGCGAGCTGGTGAGCCGTCTCGATCAGGCCCTGTCGCGCCACCAAAACTGATCGACAATGAATTTGTGGCCATTCTTCTGTATAGTGGAATCTGTCCCTGGGATGCTGGCCAGTCGGTGATGTCCCTGAGCCGATACTCCTGTAGAAGGAGGCCACGCGTTGTTGCCAGTGTGCATGTCCGCATGACGGAAAGCCTGAGGCAGTGCCGTGTCCACCACCTTGAACTTTCGGGTTCAAGGGCTAACCCGACAGCGGCATCTCCGGGGACTCCACAATGATTCCCACGAGCAGGCCAGCCCTGCGCAAGCAATTGCGTAAAGCACGCAACACCCTAACACCTGCGCAGCAGCGCCAAGCCAGTCTGGCGCTCGCCAGACATCTGGCCCACCATCCTCTATTTATTCGCAGCCGCCACGTCGCCTTCTATCTGGCCAACGACGGCGAAATCGATCCTGCTGCGGCAATGCGCCGGGCGCAGCGCCGCGGCAAGAGCTGCTATCTGCCGGTGCTTAGCCGCTGGCCCGCCACACAGATGCGCTTCCAGCGCCTGGAGAAGTCCCAGCGCTGGCGCAAGAATCGTTTTGGTATCACAGAACCCGTACCGAATCCGCGCAGACAGGTCAAAACCTGGCGCTTGCAGTTGATCCTGATGCCCCTGGTCGGTTTTGATCGAAACGGTAATCGGCTGGGAATGGGCGGCGGTTTCTATGACCGCGCACTCGCTTACCTGCGCCGACGCAGCCGCTGGCAAAGCCCGCAATTACTGGGCGTCGCGCATCAGTGTCAGGAAGTGAAACAGTTATCGAGCGCCGCCTGGGATATCAGGCTAAACGGGATAGTCAGCGACCAAGGCAGCCAAATGTTTCTCCCACGCCAATGACAGGACAACTGTCCCTTTACATGATCCCCTGGGTGTAGCCTGTAGTGACAACCCCGAGGCCAAATATAATCACCAGCACCCACAACAAATCCGGTTTACGACGCACTGCTTGCCTCCTTGACACTGCAAAATGTCTGGCAATTGTTGGAATGGAGCAGGATCAGTGCCGGTACACGTCAGCAGCACTATCCTAAGTCGCTCTTTCGAGACAGTTGACTGTCTCGTATCAAGGTATTCTTTGTAGATCACTCTTTAACCGCTGTCAAACGACGCAACATAGTGTTGCGCCACAGGGCACGCGGCACGGAACGCCGTAGCGACTCTAACTCTGGAACCTGACTCGGCGATATGCTATCACTGAGGCTACGACCCCGGAGTCCATATGCTTGCCCGCCGCGCAGCCCAGCATCCCCGCCTGACCCGCGCCATTATCGCGCTGCTGTTTATTGCCCTGATGGGCGGAATTCTGACTGGCTGGCAAGCGCTGCTGGAGGCGGAAGAAGCCCAGACCAGAGCCCGTCTGCAGTTGGAAACCGATGCCATCGCGCACCAGTTGGAAACCCGCTTTGCACTCCAGACCGCAGCCCTGCGTCGGCAGGCCGACCGCTGGCCGCAGCAGCACAACCAACAGCAGGCCTGGCAGCAGGATGTGCAGGCACTGCTTGATGATTTCAATAATTTCCAGGCCATAGAGTGGCTCGACAGCCACTACCGTATGCGCTGGATTGAGCCCTTGGAGGGGAACGAGCAGGTCATCGACTTTGCCTATACCCCAGCCCATCCCAACTATGAAATCCTCGAGCGCTCCCGCTCAAGCGGCGCCGCCCTGTTGAGCAGCAGCTTCGTTCTGCAGCAAGGCGGCCGCGGCCTCGCCTACTATATTCCGGTGTACCGCCAGGCGGCTGATCCTGACAGCTTTGACGGCTTTTTACTGGGTATCTTCAGGGTCGAAATCCTGCTCCGCGATTTGCTCGGAGAGAAGGGCAACAATCGCCTCAGCCTGGAGTTTCGTGACGAAGGCCAACTGCTGTTCAGCAGGCATGCGCCGGACACCCTGCCGAGCGACTGGCAGGTGCACAGCTCTATCAGTCTCGGCGACAACAGCGGTTTTTTCATCACCACGCTGCCGACCCGTAGCCTGCTCGAGACCAGCACCACGCAATTGCCCTTGATGGTTCTGGTCAGCGGTTTGCTCGCCAGCCTGTCGCTATGCTACGCGCTGTGGCTGGCGCTGATCAGCGCCCAGCGACTGGAGGCCCTGCGCCAGAGCAATCACAAGCTGCAGCGCGAAGTGGTCCGCCGCCAGAGCATTGAAGAGAGCCTGCAGCAGAACCAGTCACGATTGAAACTGATTCTGGACATGACCAACTTCAGCCACGACGCCTTGTTCATTATCGGCCTGAATCCCCAGGAGCTGGTCTATCTCAACCAGACCTGCTGGGTCAGTCTGGACTACACCGAGGAGCAACTGCGGCAGACAATTGCCATCTCCCCGCGGGATATCATGCCCGACGTACTGATCTGGTCTCAGACCCTCGCGGAGCAAGCGGAACGTGGTGGCAGCGCCATTTATCAGCAACACGTCACCAGTCGCACAGGCGAGCGCATTCCGCTAGAGATCAGCGTGCAACACATGCGCCGCCATGGCCGCGACTATCTGATATGCGTGGGCCGCAACAACAGTGAACAACTGGAGGTAGCCGCCCGACTACAACGGCTATCGCAACAGGATGGGCTGACCGGCATCTACAACAGACGCTATTTTGATGAGACCCTGCAGCGCGAATGGCGCCGCCTGCGTCGTCAGGACGGCGACCTGGGTCTGTTGATGCTGGATGTCGATCATTTCAAGGCGTTCAATGACAGCCTCGGCCACCAGGCTGGCGACGACGCGCTAAAGCAACTGGCCAGTGCTCTGGAACAGAGCCTGTTGCGCGAAGGCGAAGTGGTGTGCCGTTATGGCGGCGAGGAGTTTGCGATCATCCTGCCTGGGGCCGATATCAACCAGTGCGCCAGTTCTGCAGAATATTTGCATGAAGCCGTGAAGGCGCTGCGTATCGCCCATCCCTCAAGCAAGCAGCAATGGCTTACCGTCAGTATTGGTGCGGCGAGCCTGACAGCCTCTGCCAGCCACGATCCCGAGGAGCTGATATCCCTCGCCGATCGTGCCCTGTACCAGGCCAAGGCAGAGGGACGTAACCGTACCTGCTTTGCCGACTAGCCGAGATACAACTGGTAAGCCGGGTTGTCGGTTTCGTCCCAGTACATGTAACCAATCTGATCCAGCGCCTCCGGCACCTTGTGCCGTTCGTCAGCCGGCACCTGCAGCCCAACCACGACGCGACCATAGGCGGCACCGTGGTTGCGGTAGTGGAACATTGAAATATTCCAGTGGCCGCCCAAGCGGTTGAGAAAGTTGAACAGAGCACCCGGGCGTTCCGGGAATTCAAAGCGGTAAACCACCTCGTCAGTCACCTGATCAGCATGCCCGCCGACCATATGCCGGATATGCAGCTTGGCCAGCTCGTTGTCGGTCAGGTCCATGACCGGAAAGCCCTGCCCATTCAGGGTTTCGACCAGGGCGCTACGCGGATCCTGCTCGGGATGGGTCTGTACGCCGACAAAGATATGCGCCTGCTTGCTGTCGTGGTAACGGTAGTTGAACTCGGTAATGGCGCGCTTGCCTATGGCCTGACAGAACGCCTTGAAACTGCCGGGCTGCTCAGGAATGGTCACCGCCAGCAGGGCTTCACGCTGCTCACCGATTTCCGCACGCTCGGCAACGTGGCGTAAACGGTCAAAATTGACATTGGCACCTGAGTCGATAGCGATAAACACCTTGCCGCTGCAACCTTCGCGCTCGACATACTTCTTGATACCCGCCACGCCCAGGCAACCCGCCGGTTCACAGATCGAGCGGGTATCGTCGTAGATATCCTTGATTGCCGCGCACATTTCATCGGTACTGATGGTCAGCACCTCATCCACATAATGGCGGCAAACTTCGAAGGTATGCTCGCCGATCTGCGCCACGGCCACGCCGTCAGCAAACAGCCCGACCTGGCTCAGCACCACGCGCTCCCCGGCGTCCATGGCCGCCTTCAGGCAGGCCGCTTCAGTCGGCTCGACGCCAATCACCTTGATATCCGGACGCAGATACTTCACGTAGGCGGCGATGCCCGCTATCAGCCCGCCACCACCGACCGGTACAAAGATGGCATCCAGTTGCCCCTGGTGCTGGCGCAAGATCTCCATGGCGATGGTGCCCTGACCGGCGATAGTATCGGGGTCATCATAGGGGTGAATGTAGACAAGCCCCTTTTCCTTGATCAGTTTCTGCGAGTAGGCCAGCGCCTCGTCAAAGGCATCGCCGTGCAACACCACCTTGGCGCCGCGCGCGCGCACTGCGCGCACCTTGATCTCCGGCGTGGTCCGCGGCATCACGATAGTCGCCTTGACCCCCAGATGACGGGCCGCATAAGCCAGTCCCTGGGCATGATTGCCCGCCGAGGCCGTCACCACGCCACAAGCCCGCTGCTCATCCGTCAACAGCGCCAGCTTGTTATAGGCGCCGCGAATCTTGAAGGAAAAGACCGGCTGCAGATCCTCACGCTTGAGCAACACCGTATTGTCCAGTCGCTGGGACAGGAAAGGTGCAGCATGAATGGGGGTCTCCACCGCAACGTCATAGACGCGGGAGCTGAGGATCTTCTTGACGTAGGTTTCCAGCATGGGCGTTAAACTTGTTCCAGAGAGTAAAACCGCCAGTCTAGCGAATCGCCTGGGCGGCGACTACACGCGTACCGACAGTGACAGGTATAATCAGCGACTTTACGCATACAGACACAGGATCACCCCATGACCCAGGATGAACTCAAACAGGCCGTAGGCCAGGCTGCCGTAGAGAGCTTGCTGCCCGAGCTAAACGGCAAGAGCATCATCGGCGTGGGCACCGGCTCCACCGCCAACTGCTTTATCGATGCCTTGGCGCGCTACCGCGACGACTTTGAAGGCGCTGTAGCCAGCTCCGAAGCAACTGCCGATCGCCTGCGCTCGCACGGTATAGAGGTATTCGACCTCAACCACGTCGGCTACCTGGACTTCTATGTCGACGGTGCCGATGAAGCCAACAAGCATCTGGAGCTGATCAAGGGGGGTGGCGCAGCGCTGACCCGGGAAAAGATCGTGGCCGCCGTGGCCCGCACCTTTATCTGCATTGCCGATGAAAGCAAGTTGGTCGACACCCTGGGTACTTTCCCGTTACCGGTAGAGGTCATCCCCATGGCCCGCAGCCACGTCGCCAGGGAAATCGTCCGCCTGGGCGGCGACCCGGTCTACCGTCAGGGCTGCGTCACCGACAACGGCAATGTGATTCTGGATATCCACAACATGCAGATCCACGACCCACGCAAGCTGGAAGAACAGCTCAATGCCATAGTCGGCGTAGTCTGCAACGGCCTGTTCGCTGCCCGTCCGGCAGACATACTGCTACTCGGCACCGCCACGGGCGTACAGACCCTCAAACGCTAGAACTGGCCAGCTAGTCGCCCGGCACAAAGCGATAGAACAGATTCGGCTCACTGACAATGTAAATGCGGCCCTGGCTATCAATTGCCAGGCCTTCGGCCTGGGGCACGGATCTGGCCAGGCCGTGCATACCGCGCCAGAGCCCCAACAGACTCAGGGGTCGACCCTGATCGTCGTATTCCACCAGCATCCGTGATTCGTCACTGAGCAGGAGCAGGTGGCCGCTTTCGCTGTGTGCTGTCAGCGAAGACAGGTCACGCATAAACAGGCGCCGGGAATCGGAAGCTTTAAGTTCGCTGATGCGGATATCCAGCAAATCACCAGCAGTAGAGTGAACAAACCCCTCTACCGCCAACAGCCTGAGCGGTTGACGCTCTTTGACCACCAGTAGCCGTTGAGCCTCGTCGTCCCAGGACAAACCCTCGAAACCCTTGTTACCCACCTGATCCAGGGCCAACGTCAAACTTGGTACGGCGCTCAAGTCGAGACTTTCAGTGGTGTCGGTTATCTGTGCAAGCATCAGGCGCTGGGTGCGCTCCTCGGCAATCACATACAGATCTCCCTCGACATGCGTAAGACCTTCCATATCGCGCACACCCGACACCGGAATCCACCTGAGGAGCTCGCCCTCCAGGCTTAACTCGACCACCACGGGCTGGCCGTTGAGCACCGAGAACAGCGTATTACGCTCGCTGTTGTAAGTCAGGGCAGAGAGGTCATCATCCACTCCCTCGACTACCCGCGCGTCGATTTCTACTCGGTAACGCCCCAGATTCAGCGCTTGCTCCGGCATCGTCTGGCTATTCAGGCGCCAGCTCTTCCATAACAGTACATCAAGATGATGGTAATGCAGCACCCCGTAGCCCAGGACAAGTACCGCAACCGCTACCACCGCAACGCGGTGGCCGAGTCTCAAGCGCTTCACCCAGCGACCACCCGAGTGGCCTGTTCCAACACGCCAGGAATCGACACTTCAAGCTCATCCCCCGCAGTCAACACGCCGACACCCGCCGGGGTGCCGGTGATCACGACGTCACCAGGCAGCAGCGTAAATACCTCGGCAATCTGCCGCAGCAGCGTAACAATGGGGGTGATCATCTCGGCACTGCTACCTTGCTGCCGCACCTCACCATTGATTTTCAGTTGCAGCGGCAGGCTGTCCAGAGCTGGGGCCTGCTCGGGGCGGACAAAGGCGGACAACGGGCAAGCACCATCAAAGGACTTGGCCCTTTCCCATGGATGGGCCTTGGCCTTGAGCTGATCCTGCAGTTCGCGCAGGGTCAGGTCCAACGCCACCCCTATACCAGCAATAGCATCGCGGGCCTGCTCTTCGCTGACCTCACCGGAAAGCTGGCTGCCGATCAACAGGGCTATTTCTGTTTCGTAGTGCACCGGCCCACGGCGCGGCGAGAGCACCACTGGCTGCTCAAGCGGCACCACTGAGGTAGACGGCTTGATAAACAGCAATGGCTCGCTGGGAACCGGGTTATTCAATTCGCGCGCGTGTTCGGCGTAATTTCGCCCCACACAGACCACCTTGCCCAATGGCAGATTGGCAGGGGAAGCATCGGAGAAAAGGTGTTGGTAAGACATCGGGGATCCTTTCAGGCTAACCACAAGCTTCAAGCTTCAAGCTTCAAGCAAACAGTATGTGCATTGGCTTTTAACTTGCGGCTTTTAGCTTGCCGCTTGCAGCTGTCATTTAAATATCTTGCCCGGATTCATGATGCCGTTGGGATCAAACACCGCCTTGATCGACTTCATTACGGCGATTTCGGCGGGGCTGCGGCTGTAGGTCAGGTAGTCACGCTTGGTCATGCCCACGCCGTGTTCGGCGGAGATCGAGCCGTTGTATTTCTGCACTATCTCGAACACCCACTTGTTCACCTTGGCGCACTTGGCAAAAAACTCATCCTTGGCCATGCTTTCCGGCTTAAGGATGTTCAAGTGCAGGTTGCCATCACCAATGTGGCCGAACCAGACGATCTCGAAGTCCGGGTAATGCTCGCCGACAATCGCATCGATGTCGTGCAGGAAGGCCGGAACCTTGCCCACCGTCACGGAGATATCGTTCTTGTAGGGCGTCCAGTGCGAAATGGTTTCAGAGATAAATTCGCGCAGCTTCCACAAATTCTGCAACTGCTGGTCGCTCTGGCTCATTACCCCATCCAGCACCCAACCCTGCTCAACGCAATGCTCAAAAGTCGCCAGCGCCTCATTGGCGATGTCCTCGTTCAAGGCCTCGAACTCCAACAGGGCATAGAACGGGCAGTCGGTTTCAAAGGGCGCGGGTACATCACCGCGGCCCATGATCTTGGCCATGGCCTTGTCCGAGAAGAATTCGAAAGCGGTCAGGTCCAGCTTGCCCTGGAAGGCATGCAGCACCGGCATGATCGAATCGAAGTCCGGCGTACCCAGCACCATGGCCGTCAGATTCTTCGGCGCGCGCTCCAGGCGCATGGTCGCCTCGACGACAAAGCCCAGTGTTCCCTCGGCACCAATAAACAACTGACGCAGGTCATAGCCAGTGGCGTTCTTGATCAGATCCTTGTTCAGCTCCAACAGCTCACCGGTACCGGTGACTACTTTCATGCCCGCCACCCAATTGCGGGTCATGCCGTAGCGGATGACCTTGATGCCGCCAGCATTGGTGCCGATATTGCCACCGATGTTGCTTGAACCCGCCGAGGCGAAGTCCACCGGGTAGTACAGGCCCTGCTCTTCGGCAAACTGCTGCAGTTGCGCCGTGACCACACCCGGCTGGCAGACCACAGTGCGATCGAACTCGTTGAATTCGACAATCCTGTTCATGTAATCGAAGGACACGACTATCTCGCCGTTCGCCGCGACCGCCCCTGCCGACAGCCCGGTACGCCCACCGGAGGGCACCAGCGCCAGCTTCTGCTCATTGGCAAAACGTACTATGGCTTGCACCTGCTCCACGGTTTTCGGGAACACTATGGCCAGCGGCGCCGGTTCGAAATGCTTGGTCCAGTCCTTGCCCCAGGTATTCAACGACTCCGCGTCGGTACGCACCTTGTCCGGCTCGACCAGGGTCTTGAGGGTTTCAATTACGGATTCTGGGCTCATGGGCGGCTCTCAAACAGGATTCATGCTGTACCTGAAGACTTTTCATGCAGGCACAAGCATCAAAAAAGGGAGAATATGCTAGCATACGCGGCTTCCGAAACAGGACTTCTCTGCAGACAAAAAAAGTCACAGAAACCTCTCGGCTCATCCTATCTCAGCATTGCGGGTAACTGACACCATGATCAAAACCTCGCTGGACAAAAGCAAGATCAAGTTTCTGCTCCTCGAGGGCGTACACCAGACTGCCGTCGACACCTTGAAGGCAGCCGGTTACACCAACATCGAGTACCACGTGGGCTCCCTGCCCGAAGAGCAGCTCAAGGAAGCCATTGCCGACGCGCATTTTATCGGCATTCGCTCGCGCACCCAACTGACCGCGGAGATCTTCAGTCACGCGCCCAAGCTGGTCGCCGTAGGTTGCTTCTGCATCGGTACCAACCAGGTTGATCTGAATGCCGCGATGGAGATGGGCGTAGCCGTATTCAACGCACCCTACTCCAACACCCGCTCGGTAGCCGAGCTGGTATTGGCCGAGGCTATCCTGCTGCTGCGCGGCATTCCGGAAAAGAATGCCTCCTGCCACCGCGGCGGCTGGATCAAGAGCGCCGACAACTCCTACGAAATCCGTGGCAAGAAGCTCGGTATCGTCGGTTATGGCTCGATTGGTACCCAGCTATCAGTACTGGCCGAAGGCCTGGGCATGCAGGTACTGTTCTATGATGTGGTCACCAAACTGCCGCTGGGCAACGCGGTGCAGGTTGGTTCGCTGACCGAACTGCTGGGCATGGCCGACATCGTCACCCTGCACGTGCCGGAAACCGCCGCCACCAAGTGGATGATGGGCGAAAAGGAAATCCGCGCCATGAAGCCCGGCAGCATTCTGATCAATGCCGCCCGCGGCACCGTGGTGGATATCGATGCACTGGCTGGTGCACTACGCGACAAGCACCTGAACGGCGCGGCAATTGACGTGTTCCCGGTCGAGCCACGCTCGAACAAGGAAGAGTTTGTCAGCCCGCTGCGCGAGTTCGACAACTGCATCCTGACCCCGCACGTTGGTGGTTCGACGCTGGAAGCGCAGGCCAATATCGGCCTGGAAGTGGCAGAGAAGCTGGTGCGCTACAGCGACAACGGCACCTCCATCACCTCGGTCAACTTCCCGGAAGTGGCCCTGCCCTCGCACCCCGGCATGCACCGCCTGCTGCACATTCACGAGAACGTGCCCGGCGTCATGAGCGAGATCAACCAGGTGTTTGCTGCCAACAACATCAACATCTGCGGTCAATTCCTGCAGACCAACGACAAGGTTGGCTACGTGGTCATCGACGTGTCTGCCGAGGCCTCGGAATTGGCACTGGAGAAGGTACAGCAGGTCAAGGGCACCATCCGCGCCCGCGTACTTTTCTAAATCAGTACTGAGGCACGCTCTGGCGTGCCAGCCCATAAAAGGCGCGGCTCATTTCATGAGCTGCGCCTTTTTGCTTTTTATCCCGCCCGCAAGCTCTCCGCTGTAATACGCTGGAAACCTGACGCTGGTTGAATGGCGTTTCAAATTGCCAATGACTTCACACCATGTCTGCTATTCAATCCCTCGCTCCACTGCTCAAAGCCGTCGAACCCTTGAGCCCGAGCATGACCATCAGTGAGGTCGCAGACGAGTTCCTGCAACCTGCTTACAAAGCATTCCTCTCGCTTCCGGTGGTGGATGCCGAGCAGCGGCCATTGGGACTGATCAGTCGTTATCGCCTGCAGGATATCTTCATGCGTCACTTTGGCCGTGACCTCTGGGGCAAACACCCGGTAACCGAAGCGGTCAACCCGAACTCTCTGGTCATAGCACTCAACACCTCGCTGGATGAAGCCGCGCGCATCGTAACGGCGCAGTTGCAGTACCCGGTTACCGAGGACTTTATCCTGGTCGACGAGGCTGGCCGCTATCAGGGCCTTGGCACCGTACTGGATTTGCTCAGAGCCATGGAGGGGCGCATCGACCAGCGCAACCGTGCGCTCAACCGCGCCCTGCGTGAGCTGAAGAACTCACAGGCTCATCTGATTCAGTCGGAAAAAATGGCCTCGCTGGGCCAGATGGTGGCTGGCGTGGCGCATGAGCTGAACACGCCCTTAGGCTATGTGAAGAACAATGTGCAACTGCTCCGCGACCTGGTCCAACCGCTGCTGGAGCTGGCCGAGGCGCAGGCACAATTGAGCGAGTGCCTGAGCAACCCGGACACCCCACCTGAAACGGTCGAAGCACGATTTATCCGGGTGCAGGACGTCACCGCGCTGGCCTCCCCCGAAACCTTTGAAGAAGACTTCACACCCCTGGTGGAGGACACCTTGTACGGCCTTGAGCAAATCGGCGAACTGGCCGTCAGCCTCAAGGACTTTGCCCGTCTCGACCGCGCCATGAGCGAGGATATCGACCTCAATGACTGCGTGCGCAGCGCACTGGTCATCGCCCGCAACACCTTGAAGGACAAGGCTCAGGTACTGACCCGGCTGGGTCAATTGCCGCCCCTGACCTGCACACCATCGCAGATCAACCAGGTGTTGCTGAATATGCTGAACAACGCCGCCCAGGCGATACAGGGCAACGGACAGATCCTGATAAAGAGCTGGGCCGACGCCGAGCACGCCTACCTGTCGATCCAGGACAACGGCCAGGGCATTCCGAAGGCCGTTCAGCAACGCATCTTCGACCCCTTCTTTACCACCAAGGCCGTGGGTGAAGGCACCGGCCTGGGCTTGGCAATCAGCTTCAAGATCATCCAGGAGCACGGCGGCAACATTCGTTTTGCCTCGGAACCGGGCCGCGGCACACGCTTTGTCATTCGCCTGCCGATCAACCAGAACCAGTCGCTACAACGGAGCGCCTAAATGACTTCTGCCAATCCGGTACGCATTCTGTTTGTTGATGATGAGGAGCGCATTCTGCGCACTCTGTCGCTGCAGTTTCGCCGTCAGTATCAGGTCATTACCGAGTCCAATCCCGAGCGTGTCATGGCCCGCCTGCAGGCCGAGTCGGTAGATATCATCGTCAGTGACCAGCGCATGCCGCGCATGAGCGGCAGCCAATTGCTCGCCCAGGTGCAAAACGCCTACCCCAACAGCCTGCGCATCCTGCTTACCGGCTATTCGGATCTGGACGCCGCCGTGGACGCGCTGAATAGCGGCGGCATCTTCCGTTACCTGACCAAACCCTGGAACCAGCAAGCGATGGCCGACACCCTTGCCCAGGCCGCTGAGATAGTGCTGCACCGACGGCGCTTTGCTCAGGCACCCGTTGCGGTACCAATGGCCGCCACCGCAGTCAAACCTGTGCGCATGCTGCTGATTGACGACGACCAGGAAAACCAACTACTGAGCGGCGAGATATGCCAGCAACTGGGTGTGCATCTGCAGACCGCCGTAACCCTGGACGCCGCCGTCGCCAGGCTGAATGAGGACGAGATCGACATCCTGCTCAGCGACATACGCCTGGGCAAGGATGACCTGCGACCACTGCTGATGACCCTGGCAGTGGCGCACCCGCGGTTGCTGAGCATAGTGATAACGCCTTTTCAGGATACCGACCTGCTACTGAAGCTGATCAATCAGGCGCAGATCTTTCGCTACCTGCCCAAGCCGATCCGACGCGGCATGCTGGACCGGGCGATCAAGGCCGCTGTAGCCAGAGTAGAAGAAGCCCGCCAACAGCCCAACGCGCCCTCCATGCGCCAAGCCGAAGCGCCGAGGGCGGCGGAAGAACAAAACCGGGTCAGTAACTTCATGGGTATGCTTGGGCGACTGCGCCAGCGGCTGACTGCCTGAGAGCCATCCGCTACAGCCTATTGCATCAGCGCAGCAACGGGTTATCCGGGCGGCGCCGGAACCAGCCCACCAGGCTAGCCCGCTGCTTCTGCGCGGGCAGCACCTCGTGCACGATACGATCGCTCAGGAAAACCGCCAGGCTGCCAGCGCGGGGCGCCACGTCGTGCGTGCCCTCGGGCAGATGCAGCCGCAACTCGCCGCCGTCTCCCGGCTGCCAGTTCTGATTCAGGTAGGCCACCACCGATACCGTGCGCAGGGGATTACCCTGGAACCGGTCCAGATGTTTGCGGTAACCCGCGCCGGGGGGATAGAGCGCAAAGTGCGTCTCGAAGCTGTCCAGACCAAGATAGAGACTACAATTCAGGCTGCTGCGCAAACCTTCCATGACCTCCAGAAAGGCCGCACTGGCCAGCGTTGGTGGGCACTGATCGAGCCAGCGCGTATAGTCGCCGCGTACCGAGGGCATGATCAGCTCCTCACCGGCAGGTCCAATGGCTGCAGGGGTCAGATCAGCGTCATTCCAGAGCCGCAGGCATTCGGCGGCCAGACTGGCGCTCAGGGGCACAGGCAATGCCTGCTCCTGTACCGACCAGCCACAGCGGGTCAGATCATCAGCGATACGCGCGAAGGGCTCACCCAGTGCGGCAGGGAACTCGGACATGGCTTCAGACTCAAATAGGCAGATCGGGACCGATCAGCCACAACGCCCGACGGCGCGCGGCCAGCTATTGTATCCTGTCCGCGGCCGCCGACAAGCGTCGGCCACCCCACCCTTACATTGCGAGACATCATGCGCCTGAAACCCCTACACCTGCTTATCATGTCATTGATTGCTGCCCTGCTGCTGACCAGCCAGCATCTGCGCGCCAACACCCCGCAGGAGCTCTATCAGCTTTCCGGCATGAACACTCACCAGACGCATTTCCAGCACGCCCTGAGTGCCGCCCAACAAC
>JBKBSI010000330.1:0-1927 GCA_046291745.1 Pseudomonas sp.
GCCGCCGTGACCCTCAGCAGCCAGGCTTATTAAAGGACTGATACGCATGATCAATGTAGACCTGCAACAACTGGTACAAGCACTAGACGCCGGAACCCGCCGCGACCTGGAAACAGCCGCCGAGCGCTGCGTGGTACGCCACGGCAGCAAGGTACTGGTGGAAGACCTGCTGCTGGGCCTGCTGCAGCGCACCGACAGCCTGCTCAGCCGTGCGCTGCTGGATGCGGGTATCGATGCTGGCGAGTTTGCCCAGACCCTGCAGCCCTGGAGCGAAGACAACGCGTCGCGCAACCCGGCCTTTTCCGTGGAGCTGGTGCAGTGGCTGCAGGACGCGCTGCTGGTGGCCAGCCTGGAACTGGGTCAGAGCCAGGTAGACCAAGCCGCGCTGATTCTCGCGCTACTGCGCAACCCGATGCGCTACGCCGGCAGCCAACTACAGCCCATGCTGGAAAAACTCAACGCCGAGCGCCTGCGCGAATACGCATTGGCCCAGCAACCGGCTGCAGGCAGCGCGCCACAGCCACCCGGCGCCGCCGAATCGGCGCTGGAGCGCTTTACTCACAACTTCACCAAACAGGCGCGTGAAGGTCGACTCGACCCAGTGCTCTGCCGCGACGTAGCCATCCGCCAGATGATCGATATCCTCGCCCGGCGGCGCAAGAACAACCCGATAGTGGTGGGCGAAGCCGGTGTGGGTAAAACCGCCATCGTCGAAGGCCTTGCACTGCGCATCGCGGAGGGCGAAGTGCCCGCAGCTCTGCAGGGCGTGGAACTACTGTGTCTGGACCTGGGATTGCTGCAGGCCGGTGCCAGCATCAAGGGTGAGTTCGAGAAGCGCCTGCAAGGCGTGATCGATGAGGTCAAGGCCTCTATCACACCCATCATCCTGTTTATTGATGAAGCCCACACCCTGATCGGTGCCGGTGGCCAGGCCGGTAGTGGCGATGCCGCCAACCTGCTCAAGCCCGCCCTGGCACGTGGTGAGCTGCGCACTATCGCCGCCACCACCTGGAGTGAGTACAAACAGTACTTCGAGAAGGATCCGGCTCTGGCCAGGCGTTTTCAACCGGTACAACTGCACGAGCCGACCGTCACCGAAGCCGTGACCATCCTACGCGGCCTGGCCCCGGTTTATGAGAAGAGCCACGGCATCTACCTGCGCGATGATGCTGTAGTCGCCGCGGCCGAGCTGTCGGCACGCTACCTGGCCGGACGTCAGTTACCCGACAAAGCAGTAGATGTACTGGATACCGCCTGCGCCCGGGTACGCATCAGCCTGGCTGCCGCACCGGACGCGCTGGAGCGCATCCGTACCGAAATCGCCGAGGACCAGCGTCAACTGGTCGCCCTGGCACGCGACAAGCAGGCCGGACTGAGCATAGACGGCACACACCTGGCCGAACTCGAGGCCAAGCTCGAACGTGACCGCGACGCAGCTATCGAACTTGAAGAGCGCTGGAGCACCCAGCGGGCTCTGGCCGAGCGTCTGCTCGAGTTACGCCAGCAGTGCGCAACCGCGCGCCTGGCTGCAGAGCAGCCGGATGCTCAGGACAGCAGCGTTGATGATGAGCAGAGCGCAGAGCAGGCAACTGATACCAGTGCCACCCTGGAAGAGCTCGAAACCGCCCTGCGCGCAACCCAGGCAGAACTTGCCGCTTCACAAGCCAGCGAGCGCCTGGTCAGCCATGAGGTGTGCCCGCGCCTGGTAGCCGAAGTCATCAGCCACTGGACCGGTGTGCCCCTGTCACAGCTGGCGCGCGAGCATAACGTCAGCATTGCCAACTTCGCTGCCGACCTGCGCCAGCGCGTGCGTGGCCAGGAGCAGGCCATTGAAGCCCTGGACCGCGCCATGCGCGCCAGTGCCGCAGGCCTGAACAAGCCCGACGCACCGGTCGGTGTGTTTCTGCTGGTAGGCCCCAGCGGCGTC
>JBKBSI010000331.1:0-1876 GCA_046291745.1 Pseudomonas sp.
GGGCCCTTGGTAGGTGCGGTTATCTGGTTCATGATTTCCTGGTTATCGCGCACTGTGCACAGTATGTTTATCGGCTACCGCGCCCGCTTCTGCAACCGAAAATTGCTTTTTTGCATTTCAGGGCATCAGCGCCTGCCAGATGAGGCGTAGTGCCAGTAGCGTCAATAACAGGTTGAAGAGTAGGGCGAAGCGCTGGTCGCTGAGTCTTCTCAGCAGGTGCAAGCCTGCCCAGGTACCCAGCGCACCCGCTGCGATCATCATCAGTATCAGGCCCAGCCAGTCGGCAAAAACAAAACCGGCAGCGCCATAAACCAGCGCCTTGGGCGCATGCTGCAGGCTCATGGCCGCGGCAAAGGTGGCGACAGTCGATAGGCGCTTACCCTGTTGCTGCTGCTTGATAAAGGCGCCGACCAGGGGCCCGGTAGCGCCAACGAAGAAGCTGACAAAAGTAGTGGCTATGGCCGCCAGCAGAGTGCCCACGGGGCCAGTAGCTCGGCGCGGAATAGCCGGGCCCCAGCACAGCAGCAGAATAAACAGGGCGATACTCAACTGCACCAGGGCCAGGGGCAGGTCTACCAGCACCAAGCTGGCCAGCCAGGCACCCAGAATCACGCCGGGCAGAAACCAGCAGATCACCCGCAGGTTGATATGGCTCAGGGTCATGAGCGCGCGGTTGGCATTGGAGCCCAACTGCACCATGCCATGCACCGGGATGATGGCAGCAGCGGGCATCACCAGCGCCATCAGCGCTAGCAGCAGCACGCCGCCGCCAATGCCCAACGAAGCAGTGATGGCTGAGGTAACAACCGATGCCAGGATCAGACTGACACTGAGCATGGTTGACAGGTCGGCAGGGAGTAGCAGGTCCAGCAGTGCCTGCATGGGTAATCTCGTCCAGGGGAAGTGCTTAATTGTCTAGACTAACCAGCCGCGACCGGACTGTCACCTGCGGGAGCAGGGCGCTATACTGCAGGCCTTTCACTCTCTGATTCGGGTCCTGCGCATGTCCGGAAACACCATTGGCACCTTGTTTACTGTTACCACCGCCGGCGAAAGCCATGGGCCAGGGCTGGTGGCCATTGTTGACGGCTGCCCGCCGGGACTGGCATTGAGTGTCGAAGACCTGCAGCAGGACCTGGATAGACGCAAGCCCGGCACCAGCCGGCATACTACCCAGCGCCAAGAGCCCGACGAGGTCGAGATCCTCACCGGCGTGTTCGAGGGTGTAACGACTGGCTGCCCGATCGCTTTGCTGATCCGCAATACCGATCAGAAGTCTAAGGATTACTCGGCGATCAAGGATCTGTTTCGCCCGGCCCATGCCGATTACACCTATCACCACAAGTACGGCGTGCGTGATTATCGCGGCGGTGGTCGCTCCTCCGCGCGGGAAACCGCCATGCGCGTGGCAGCCGGGGCTATCGCCCGTAAATATCTGGCCACCCAGGGCATCAGCATTCGCGGTTACATGAGCCAGTTGGGCCCGATCGAGATTCCCTTCAAGAGCTGGGATGCAGTGCATGACAATGCCTTCTTCAGTGCCGATCCGGACAAGGTGCCGGAGCTGGAGGCCTACATGGACCAGTTGCGTCGGGACCAGAACTCGGTAGGCGCGAAGATTACCGTGGTCGCCGAAGGCGTGCCCCCAGGTCTGGGTGAGCCGGTATTTGATCGCCTGGATGCCGAGCTGGCCTATGCGCTTATGAGTATCAATGCGGTCAAGGGTGTCGAGATCGGAGCCGGTTTTGCCAGTGTGGCCCAGTTGGGTACCGAGCATCGCGATGAGCTTACTCCTGAGGGCTTTACCAGCAACAATGCTGGTGGAGTGCTGGGCGGCATTTCCTCCGGCCAGCCGATCGTTGCGCATCTGGCGCTG
>JBKBSI010000332.1:0-1876 GCA_046291745.1 Pseudomonas sp.
TTTGTCGAGCTACCCAAGCCTGGCGCGACGCGCCTTCGCTGCTGGGCGGAAAAGGCCGATGGCACGCCTGTGCTCGAAGCCAGCGCCAGCATCGGCCCAGGCGACGCCCCCACCCTGCTTGATGAGCGGATGGGCAAACTGCGTCCACCGGAAAAGCTGGTCATTCTTTCCGACTTGCATGTGGGTATGAAGGGCGCGGAGGAAGAGCGGGTACGAATGGATGCTGATCAGCACATGGGCAACCTCTACCCCTTCTCACTGAATCAGAAACTTGAGCGCATCACAGAGAATACGCCCTGGTATTCCGACTCGGACAACCCCTGGGGACGCCCGATCATTCCCCTGGAGATGGTCAGCGTACTGGCCGAATACACCAGCAAGCAGGCTGCCTTTCCTGTCAAACAGCCGGTCATAGGATTGTTTGCCGACCAGGAAATCCGTATGGTCGATGGGCCTTTGTTTGTGGGTGAGGATTACCTGATTCGCCGCGAAATTGCTGCGCTCTCAGAGAGCAAACGCACCGAATCCTATTGGGTCCGCACCAGCATCTACGATGCTACGGGTGAAACCCTCAAGGCAGAGATGCTTCTCAACCATGCCACCCTCAAGCATTCCTACGAGGATTACGAGGCGCAGGCCCGGGCTTAGGCCGAACCCGCCGCCTCGAAAGGGGCGGCTTATCCGTCAGCACCGCAGCTATTGAGGGCGAGCCACGCTTTCGTCTATTCCTGAACGTGAAGACCTTGCTCCTGCCTTGCGCGCCACCCCTGGCAACAACCGCCAATAATTCACCGGCAGCAACCGCTCTAGAAACTCCAGGATACGCGCATCGTTGCCGACGATTACCCGTGGTTTGTCGCGCTCTATGCCGTTGATGATGATTTCAGCGGCCTTGGCCGGCGGGAGACGCAACAGCTTGCCGGCGAGTTCTTTCTGGCGCAGGGCTTCTTCGGCCGGTATCTCGGCCGATACCTTGGCGCTGGTGGCGATGGCGGTAGCTACGCCTCCGGGATGTACTACGGTTACACCCACGTTACTGCCCTGCAGCTCCAAGCGCAGGGCATTGGAGAAACCGCGTACCGCGAACTTGCTGGCACAGTAAGCGGTTTGTCCAGCGGGCGTAATCAGCCCGAAGAGGCTCGAAATATTGACCAGCCGCGCAACCGGTCGCTGCTGCAAAAACGGCAGGAAGGCGCGGGTCATGCGTACCACACCCTCGAAATTGATCGCCATCAGCCAGTCGAAATCCGCCTCACTCACCTGATGAAAATCCCCGCCCAGGGCAACGCCTGCGTTATTGATGACCAGGTCCACCTGCCCATGCGCGGCAAGTACCGCCTGGGGGAGCGCGGCGACCTCTTCGCGACTGGCAACGTCGAGTTTATGTTCGCTGACGCGTACACCCTCGGCGCGTGCCAGGCGAGCAGTTTCGGCCAGGTTGTCTGTGTTGATGTCGGCAAGTGCCAGATGACAGTTCCGGCGCGCCAGCGCGACGGCGAGCGCCCGGCCGATACCACTGCCTGCTCCCGTGAGTACGGCTACACATTGATTGATCTGCATGGCTGATTATCCCTGTTATTGAAACTGCATCACGCCGTCATCGATACGGCCGTACTGGATGGTGAACTTGTCCTGCAGAAAGTTCTGGTAAACCTGCCAGGGCTTGCGGTCCCCCTGGCGTGGGAGCATGTTTTCGGCCCGCTGCACATAGCCGGAGGTGAAGTTGAGAAAGGGCTGTTCCTGCACACTGGGGTCACGTCGCGGCACAGCCATCCGCATGCCTTTGCGGTCCATGTAGCGCAGCAGCCTGCAGGTGTAATTGGCGGTAAGCTCGGCTTTGAGAGTCCAGGATGAATTGGTGTACCCAAAGGTAAGA
>JBKBSI010000333.1:0-1872 GCA_046291745.1 Pseudomonas sp.
CACCGGATTATGCAACCTGGCGAAGGACTCCATGCTGGGCAGGCCACTGCCGGCCCAGACCGAGGTGGACGCCCTGCATGTAGGCAGGGATGTTGCTGCGACGCCCGGACATGTTGTCCTGCGTAAACCCCTATTTGAGTTGATTCAGTATCAACCGACCACGCACCAGGTTTCGAGTCTGCCGCTGGTAATCATCCCTCCTCCACTCAACCGGTTTTACCTGCTGGACATGACGCCGGACACCAGCCTGGTCAGCCATGCTGTAGAGCAGGGTCTGGAGGTGTTTCTGGTCAGTTGGCGTAATCCGAACCCCAGTCATTGCAATTGGGGACTGGAGGCCTATGCCCTTGCGGTGGACGAAGCAGTGCGCGCGGCATGTGAGATCTCCGGTGCTCCACAGGCAACGCTTCTCGGCGTCTGTGCTGGTGGCCTGGTAAGCCTGATGCTCCAGGGTTATTACGCCGCCAGTGGCGTTGGGCTGCTGGCTGCTACCAGCTACCTCGTCACACCCATCGACCCGCGGATGACTACCGATGCAACACTCTTTGCGGGGCCACGGGCGCGCCGCGCCCTGCGCAACAGTATCTGGCGCCAGGGGTGCCTCAACGTCAGTCAACTTGCTGCAGGTTTTTCCTGGCTCAGGCCGGAACAGCTGATCTGGCCGCATGCTATGCAGCGCTATTTGCTGGGGCAGACTCAGGACGCGCATCCGATCAGGTTCTGGAACCAGGACTGTACGCGCCTGCCCGCGCAACTGGTTGATGATCTGATCGCTCTTTTAGAGCACGATCCCCTGAGGTACATGGGGGGGCAGAAGGTAAATGGTGTGCCGGTGGATCTTCAGCGGGTCGATACGCCCAGTTGGCATCTGGGGGCTCTGCGAGATCATATCGTGCCGTGGACCAACTGTTACCCATCAAACCGCCTCGGCGGAGACAAGACCTTCGTGCTTTGCAACAGCGGCCACATTCAGGGAGTGGTTAACCCGCCCGGACACCCCCGCGCCTGGTATCAACGCGCAGGGGTTACGGATGCAGATGCGACGCGGTGGCTCGAAACCGGGACCCGCTTACAGGGAAGTTGGTGGCCGGACTGGTCGGCATGGATCAAAAGCCATAGTGGCCCCTTGCGGCCTGCACCCGCCACGCCGGGCAGTACCAAATATTCTCCCCTCCAGGCCGCACCGGGGCGTTACGTCCATCAGCTGTGAAGGCATCCCATGAAAACACGCGATCGCATCCTGCTATGTACCCTTGATCTGTTCAACGAACACGGCGAGCCCAACGTGACGACGCTGGATATCGCCAATGAGCTGGATATAAGCCCCGGGAATCTTTATTACCACTTCAAGGGCAAGGAGGCGCTGATCGAGGTGCTGCTGGAGCATTTCATGGATCAGACCAGCGGCCTGCTGAGCCCGCAAAACGACCCGGACGCCCTTAGCCCTGAAGACTACTGGCTGTTCATGCACCTGATCTTCGAAGCCATCTATGCTTACCGCTTTATCTTCCAGGACCTGTCCAACCTCATGGGCCGGCATGCATTTGTCAGGCGTGAAATGCAGCTGTGGCTTCAGGCCCTACGCGAAAGCCTCGGCAATCTCTTGGGCTCCCTGCGTGACCAAGGCCACCTGGATGCAGATGACGAGGGGCTACAGAGGCTGCTCGATGCCCTCTGCCAGACGTTTCTGTTCTGGCTTGACTACCAGCGAATTGCACGCCGTGACGATAACGACGTGTCACTGGCAGTCCAGCAGGTGCTTGGTCTGATGATGCCCTATCTGGATGACGGTACCCGCCAGTGGATGAGCAGCCTGATTGGTCGATACAGCTGAGAAGGCAATAAAAAACCCGAGCGATTCACATCGGTCGG
>JBKBSI010000334.1:0-1841 GCA_046291745.1 Pseudomonas sp.
TCAGATCGCCCCGTTAAGGGTGTTTATCGGCCAGCTAGATCGGCTACTCAAACCCTGACTTATTTGAATCAAGATGACCGGTCACACTGATGCGGTTATCGACAACCCAGTACAATTCACCTTTGCAGGAGTTTTCGATGTCTGCTGATATTCGTCCGCTGTTTTCGTCTTTTGATCTTGGCCCGCTGAGCCTGTCCAACCGCATTGTCATGGCGCCGATGACGCGTAATTTTTCGCCCAATGGCGTGCCTGGTCAGCCGGTGGTGGATTACTACCGCCGTCGCGCCGAATCGGGCGTGGGCCTGGTTATTACCGAGGGCACCACAGTTGGCCACAAGGCGGCCAACGGCTACCCCGATGTGCCCGCCTTCCACGGTGAAGAAGCGCTGGCCGGCTGGAAAAAGGTTGTCGACGCTGTGCACGCCGCAGGTGGCAAGATTGCCCCGCAGCTATGGCATGTGGGCAACGTTCGTCGCCTGGGTACGCCGCCGGATGGTGATGTGCCGGGTTATGGCCCGATGGAAAAGATCAAGGACGGCAAGGAGCTGGTTCATGGTATGACCCATGAAGACATTCAGGACGTGGTCAAGGCCTTCGCCCAGGCGGCCAAGGATGCCAAGGATATCGGTTTTGATGCGATCGAGCTGCATGGCGCCCATGGCTACCTGATTGACCAGTTCTTCTGGGATGGCACTAACCAGCGCACTGATGAGTACGGCGGCAGCATGGAGCACCGTGGTCGCTTCGCGGTGGAAATCATCAGCGCAGTGCGGGACGCCGTAGGTCCTGATTATCCGATCATCTTCCGCTTCTCGCAGTGGAAGCAGCAGGATTACACCGCACGTCTGGCGCCAACGCCAGATCTGCTAGAAGCTTTCCTCAAGCCGCTTGCTGACGCCGGCGTGGATATTTTCCATTGCTCGCAGCGCCGTTTCTGGGAGCCCGAGTTCGAAGGGTCGGATCTGAATCTGGCTGGTTGGACCCGCAAGATTACCGGCAAGCCGTGCATTACCGTTGGTAGCGTAGGCCTGGATGGCGAGTTCCTGGAGTTCATGGTCAAGACCGACAAGGTCGCGCAAACCGCCAACATCGATGGTCTGCTTGAACGCCTGGGCAAGGAAGAGTTCGATCTGGTGGCTGTGGGCCGCGCACTGATTGTCGACCCGCAGTGGGCCGACAAGGTACGCGAAGGTCGCTTTACCGATATCCTGCCATTCAGCCGCGAAGCGCTGAAGACCCTGGTCTAATACCTGGTCTTAAACCCAGGTACTGGTCTGCTGCTATCTGCACGGAAATTACTTTCCGGACAATAGCGGCAGGCCTGCCGGGTGTACATTGGCCGCTTTGAGCAGATAACCCTCAAAGCGCTGCACTATGGGACCCCAGCCGAGCTGGCAGGCCCGGTGCCGGGCATGCAGGCGTATGCTGCGTCGTCCCTCCGCGTCTGCTATCAGCCAGCGCAGGTTTTCTACAAACAACCTTTCATCACCCTCTGCTGCAAGACAGCCGCTGAAGCGATCACGAATGTGCTGGTGCGCCGCTGCGAGGTCAAAGGCGCAAACCGCTAGCCCCGAGGCCATGGCTTCAGTCACCACATTGCCGAAGGTTTCAGTCACGCTGGGGAAGACGAACAGGTCGGCGCTGGCGTAGGCCTGGGCCAGAGCTGACCCCGTCAGGGCGCCGGTGAAGGTTGCGTCCGCAAGCTGGGCCTGCAGTGTCGCGCGCATGGGGCCGTCACCCACTATAACCAGTCGGGTTTGCACGCCTTGGGCGTTGGCATCGGCGCGCAGCTGTTGCCAAGCACTGACCAGCAGTGAAAGGTTCTTCTCCGCCGCGAGACG
>JBKBSI010000335.1:0-1824 GCA_046291745.1 Pseudomonas sp.
CACCAGGCCGAGGAACAGGCAAACTGGCTGAACCTGCGCCAGAACCCTCGCCAGATAGGCACATAACAGTACAATGCTGAGGAAAAACAACAGCATAAATCCCAATAGGGTGCGGCCCTGGATAAAGGACACAGTGCAGAAGGTACCCAGGAATAGACTGCCGAGACCCGCTGAGGCATAAAGCAGCAGGCGCTTACGCTGGTTTTCAATTTCGTCCGGCGTGCTGCCGAAGTTCAGGTCAGCCATAGGCCTGCAACCGGGTAGTCTGGCCATATGGGGGCGCTGCATGCTCGCTCGACTGCCGGGTGATCAGAGGGCAGATTGGAGCCTGCGGGGCGGTATGTGGCGTCGCGAAGCGTAATCTTCTCATGATGCTATATTGAGAGGCTTCCTTAAGTAAGTAACGGTTCAGCTTGATAGGTAAGCGGTAACGCACGCACCAGCTGATTTCTTGTTCTCAAGATCAAGCTTATGTCAGTCTCTTCAACCTGTCCAAATAAAGCCTAGCCCACCAGACTGGCGATAGCTCTGGTGAAGCCGACTCAATAGCAAGGAGAATAACCCTGAAAAGCATGCAACCGGTTATCCAGGAGCAGCCCACCGGGTGTGGCATTGCCGCGTGCGCTGCGTTGGCTGGCGTCAGTTACGCCCAGGCCCGCAAGGTGGCCAATGGGCTGGGCATCTTCGCGGAAGACCCGGCCCTATGGTCCGACACCGGGTATGTGCGCAGGCTGCTTGCCGAGTTCGGCCTAGCATCCTCGTCTTCAGAAACGCCGTTTACCAGTTGGCAGACGCTACCTGACCGGGCGCTGCTGGCTATCAAGTGGCATCTGGAAAATGGCACGCCTTTCTGGCACTGGGTGGTGTTTATCCGCACACCCGACGAGGCTTATGTGCTGGACTCGAAAAAAAGCCTGAAGCGCCACTGCCGTCAGGACTTTGGGCGCATCAAGCCGCGCTGGTATATCGCGATTCCTGACTCGCCAAGTGCTAAAAACTGATCCGAACGGCTCGACTTGTTTGCAGGGACTATAATTTAAGTACTCAACAAAAGTGAAAGGACGCCATGCGCAAATCACCCATTCTCATCTTGCTGCTGCTCTACTCTGGCGGGCTGATTGCAGACGATTCGGATCTGCCTGGCTGGACAGTGGAGCGCATACGCCCGGTGCACGAAGGCATCTCGCGCTGGGTTGATTCCAGCTCGCGGAGCCTGGATGGTTTTTTTGGTCGGGATGAAGAGAGCCTCTCAGTCAGCAACAAATCCTACCTGCGCCTGGGCACTGATTTCGAATGGGCGGAAACCGAAGGCTTCGATATGGATCCCAGTATCCGTTTCAAGCTTGACCTGCCGACCACCAAAGAGCGCTTGCGGCTGATTATCGAAAGTGAGCCAGAGGAGTCGCGTGGCACCCTCAGCGACCAGCGCTCAGGGCGTTTGCGCGATGATCAAATTAACCGTGAAAGCACCGTGATCGGCCTGAGCCGACTCAGTGACAAGGACAAGACCCGTCAGTGGGATACCAGCGTAGGGGCCGGGGTCAAGTTCCGGCTGCCGCTTGATCCTTACCTGCGTGTGAATACCGAACGCCTATGGAATCTGGGGCAAGGGCCCTGGCAACTGGAGTCCAATAACCGGGTGTCCTGGTTCAACAGTGACGGCTATTCAGCCCGCAGCCGCTGGGATGTTGGTAAACCACTGGATGACAAGCGCCACCTGCGCTTTCTGACCAGCTTTCAGTGGCAGGAGGAAGAAGATACCCTGGAGTTTTCCGAAGCGGTGGAGATCAATCAGATACTCAGCCGCCGCAGTGCAATACGCTA
>JBKBSI010000336.1:0-1820 GCA_046291745.1 Pseudomonas sp.
GGATACCGAGATACGCCGCGTACTGCTATCCGCTGGCGTATACATCGAGAATGCTGCCGGTGAGCTTGAATACAACCCCGCCAGCAATACCGTAGTTGCCCTTATTGGCGACAATGGCACCTACGGTCTGGCGGTTAAGGCACCCTTCCTGCCTACGCGCAGCAAGGGTTCAGTTTATCAGGGTGGTATCTGGGTACCGATGATCGTCACCGGCGGCGCTATTGAGCAGCCCGGTCGCTCCGTCGGCGCCATGGTCAACACCACGGACCTTTATCACCTGTTTGCCACGCTCGGCGGTGCCGACCTGAGTGCGCCAGCGGTGGCTAACCGACTCGATGCCCAAGCCATGGACGTCTACCTTGACAGCCCTGATGCTCTGCCGGTGCGTGACAGCAACTTCTCCATGTCTGGCCGTAATCTGGCCAGCACCCTTCCGCAGCCCTGTGTACTCACCGATGTGAACATGTGCCTGCAACTATTCCCGCAGAAAGGTCTGTGCATTTCCGAGGGCGGTACCTGGTACGGCGACGACGGCATACTGCCCGGCCAGTCGTTCAGCTCATGCTGCGCGGTAAACACCTACAGGACCGACGGCGGTGAAGCGCCCTTCGATATCCTAGCAGAGGCCCAGCGCACCGTACGCAACGACCATTTCAAGCTCCTGCAGTTGATCGAACCCAACTGCGCTGCCGGTGGCCTGACCGAGCGCTACGAGTTTTATGAAATCAACGAAAGTGGCTCTCCGCTGGGTCTGGATAACCTGGCCGCGCAAGACCTGCTGACACGCCCCGCGCTCACACCCACCCAGCAGCAGCACTACGATGACCTGTTGAACGAGCTGGACAGCATCATCACTGCAGAACCCGCCTGCCCTGGGAATGGCAACCTGGACCGTGTGGTAGACCAACAGGACCTGGAAGACTGGGCCTATTTTGCTCAGCTCAATGATGGCCGCTCCAGCTGGTACGACTTCAATCTGGATGGCCTGACCGACGAGGCAGACCGCCAGATCATCCTGGACAATTTCGGTCTGGAATGTCTGTAATCCGACGCATCATGCAGATGCAAGGAGTAATCGGGGCAGGGCTGTGCAATGATGAGCCCGCACCTCTGCCAAGGCATACCCTTGTCATAATTCAATAATAAGAAGGGGTTCACATGAGATCACCACCAGGCGTCAAATTGCTGTTGTTGGCCGGGCTCTTTGCCCTCGCTTCGTGTCGCTCGGATTCTGACTCGGGTGGTGACGGCCCTCCTCCCTTCAGCGAAACTGCGCCCCCGAATATTCTGTTCGTGATCATGGATGATGTCGGTGTCGATCAGCTCAGCGCGTTCGGCTACGGCGGTGCAGAACCTCCGAGCATGCCGAGCATCGGTGCCATCGCTGACGCGGGAGTGCGTTTTCGCAATACCTGGTCCATGCCCGAATGCTCCCCTGGTCGTTCCGCGCTGATGACCGGGCGCTATCCCTTGCGGACCAATATCTATCAGGCCATAGGCCCCAACGACCTGGCTAATTCGCAGACCGATCCAGAAGAGATAACCGCTGCCAAACTGCTGGAACCCGCCGGTTACACCAGCGCCATGTTCGGCAAGTATCACCTGGCTCAGTCAGGAAACAACGAAGCCGGCAACGGCGCGCCCGCGCAGAGTGGCTGGGGTAATTTTTACGGCTGGATCGATGGTGTGCCCGGCTCGATCGATACCACTGCTGGCGGTGTCGCCGCGCCCGGAACGCATAGCTGCGGATACATCCCGGATGAAACCCAACCCAACGGTGCTGCCTACGGGGCCTGCTATATCCCTGACGGGAGCGGCAG
>JBKBSI010000337.1:0-1805 GCA_046291745.1 Pseudomonas sp.
ATTGATTGAGGCCAACTTTCCGGTCTCTGACCTGCGCAGTATTTGCGGGCACTCCATGGGTGGGCATGGGGCGCTGGTCTGTGCACTGAAGAATCCGGGGCGTTACCGGTCGGTTTCTGCGCTGGCGCCTATTACCAATCCAAGTCAGGTGCCCTGGGGGCAGAAAGCCCTTGGCCGTTATCTTGGTGAGAATCCGGCTGACTGGAAAGCCTGGGATACCTGTGAGCTGATCGCCGCTGCGGGCGAGCGTCTGCCGTTGCTGGTCGATCAGGGCGAAGGCGATGAGTTCATCGCGCAGTTGCGGCCCGAGGCGCTGGAAGCGGCGGCGCAGGCCGCCGGTCACCCGCTGACCCTGCGCCGCCAGCCCGGCTACGACCATAGCTACTACTTTATCGCCAGCTTTATCGAGGATCACCTGCGGCATCACGCCGAGGCATTGTCATCCTGAGCTTCTAGCAGGGTGCCTGAGCCTGTAAGATCTGCTTTTACCATCGGCGGGCTGATGGTCGGATCGCGACAGGGGGCAGTATGCGGGTAGGGCATGGTTATGATGTACATCGTTTTGGCGAGGGCGATTTTATTACCCTGGGTGGGCTGCAGATTGTCCATCATCAGGGATTGGTCGCCCACTCCGACGGCGATGTGCTGTTACATGCCCTGACCGATGCCCTGCTCGGTGCCGCCGCCCTGGGTGATATCGGTCAGCACTTCCCCGATACTGATCCGCGCTTCAAGGGTGCCGACAGCCGGGTGCTGCTGCGTCATGCGCTGGATTTGGTAGCAGCCAAAGGCTGGAAGGTCGCTAACGTGGACGCCACCATTGTTGCCCAGGCGCCGAAAATGGCGCCGCATATCCCGGCCATGCGCGAGATCATTGCCGCCGATCTGGCGGTGACCCTTGATCAGGTCAACGTCAAGGCCACGACCACTGAGAAACTCGGCTTTACCGGACGCGAAGAGGGCATTGCAGTGCATGCTGTTGCGCTGCTGATGCCGTCATGACGGTGGCAATAGAATGCCTTGGGCCTACGGCCTGGGGAGCTCCATGCGGCCGGGCGGTGCTCAAGGCGCTGCCGGAGCATTTTCGCGTTACCGAAGTGCTGGATATCGAACTGGGAGGTCAGGGCGAGCATCTTTGGCTGTTGATCGAGAAGCGCAATCTGAACACCGAAGAGGTGGCCGGGCGCCTGGCCCGCGCTGCAGGTGTGAAAGTCCGTGACGTCAGCTATGCCGGTCTCAAGGATCGCAAGGCGGTAACCCGGCAGTGGTTCAGCCTGCAGTTGCCGGGTCGCCCCGATCCGGATTTTTCCAGCCTGTGGGGCGAGGATCTACGCTGTTTCCATAGCCAGAGACACAGCCGCAAACTGCAACGCGGTGCGCACCGGGCTAACCACTTCGTCATTCATCTAAGTCAGCTGCAGGCGGATACTGCTCTGCTTGACGAGCGTTTGCAGACAATAGCGGAGCAGGGTGTGCCCAATTATTTCGGGCCGCAGCGCTTTGGCCATGGTGCGAACAATATTCTCGATGCGCGCAGTTGGGCTGAACGCGGAGCCCTGCCACCGGCCAGAGGTACCCGTTCGCGCCTGCTGTCCAGCGCCCGAAGTCTGATTTTCAATCAATTGCTGGCGCAGCGCGTCGCGACAGGCACCTGGAATCAGGTAATGCCCGGCGATTGCCTGGCCTTTACCGACAGTCGCAGCCATTTTTCTGCTGAACGTCTGGCCAGCGATGATAGGCGTTTTGCCGCTTTGGACGTACACCCAACCGGCCCACTATGGGGCCTGGGTGTGCCGCCAGTAGCG
>JBKBSI010000338.1:0-1704 GCA_046291745.1 Pseudomonas sp.
ACTGAAGCCGCAGCCATCTGTGCCTATCTGGCTGAAGCCTTTCCCGAGGCGGGTCTGAAACCCGAAGGCGCAGCACTTGGGCCCTACTACCGCTGGCTGTTCTTTGTCGCCGGGCCCTTCGAGGCCGCTGCCGGTCTGCGCGCCTGCAATGTCGACCTCAACGCTGACCAGGAAGCTTCGCTGGGCTGCGGACGCATGGAGAATGTTGTGGAGGCGCTTGCCGCCGCCGTACGCGGACGCCAATACATTGCTGGAGATCGCTTCTCGGCGGCGGACGTTTACGTTGGCTCGCATATCGGCTGGGGTATGCTGTTTGGCACTCTGGAAAAACGCCCGGAGTTCGTCGAGTATTGGAACGGCCTGCAGGATCGGCCAGCCAATCGGCGCAGCGAGCAACTGGCTGAGAAGGCCATGACCAAACAGGCGTGGACTGGCGAATAGGGCCACTGAGTAATCCTCAAGGCCATTGGCCCGGCCAGCTACCCTGCTGCCGGGCCATTTAGTTTAATCAGAGAGATAACC
Organism: Pseudomonas sp.; assembly: GCA_046291745.1. GTDB lineage: Bacteria > Pseudomonadota > Gammaproteobacteria > Pseudomonadales > Pseudomonadaceae > Halopseudomonas. The sequence continues at coordinate 523 of JBKBSI010000338.1, forward strand.
CATACCGTGCAAAAGCCTATTTCCGTGCGCGCCATGCAGACAACAGACCTGGACGCCGCGGCCGCTGTGCACCAGGCAGCTTTTACTCGTCAGCGCCTGTCCCGCGAGTGGTTGGCCTGCGGCCTGGCCGGGTGGCCGAAAAGCATGACTTTCGTGCTGACCGAAGCAGATCAGGTACTGGGCTATTGCCTGTGGACCCAGAAGAGCGGTTTCCGACCGGAAGCCGTGCTGGAACTGGAGCAGATTGCAGTTCACCCCGATTGTCACTCTCGCGGCCTTGGCAGAGCGTTGATCCGTGAGTCACTACCCCAGGTACGTGGCCTGCTTGAGGCACAGGGCGCCATCCTCAAACATGTGCTGATCACCACCCGTGCCGACAATCAGGCACAGCGCTTGTATGCCAGTGAACTGGGAGCTGAGGTGGAAGCAGTGGTGCGAAATCTGTACTCGGCGGACGAGGTTATCATGGTATCGCGACACCCTCCTGGAGCAGGTCTATAAGCACTGCCTGGTGTTGGAACACAGAAGCCAGGGCTACAGCCGCGCCTTTTTTTTGCTGGATACTGGTTTTGCAAAGCTGACAGCCCCTAAACTAAACCTCGCATTTTTGCCATCAACCGCCATGACACGCGATAACGGATGGCTCTGGAAACCCATGCCCAAATATATCCTGCTCGACAGCACCGCCATCCCCGACAGCAACGGCAACCTCTGCCTGTTTGCCGTGGGCGACGACTTCGTAATCAAGCGCGAGGATGGCAAGGGCGGCCAATTGATGAATACCCGCATGCATGGCTCGGAGGACGCGCTCGGGGCCATACCCTGTCGCAGGCTGGCTAGCCAGGCAAAGGCGCGGGTATTGATCGGCGGGCTAGGCATGGGTTTTACCCTGGCAGCGGCGCTGAAGGAGTTGCAAGCCGATGCCGAGGTACTGGTCGCCGAGCTGCTGTCCGGGGTGATCGAGTGGAACCATGGCCCGCTTGGCAGCAAGGCGGGCTTTCCGCTGAAGGACCCTCGCACCCAGGTGGTCCATCAGGACGTTGCCGAGTTGCTGCGCAGCGAACCGGGCGGCTTCGATGCCATCATGCTGGATATCGACAATGGCCCTGAAGGTCTGACCCAGTCCGCCAACAGTTGGCTGTACAGCGTGACCGGGCTGCAGACCTGCGCCCGCGCACTGCG
>JBKBSI010000339.1:0-1699 GCA_046291745.1 Pseudomonas sp.
GGGCTACTGTCTCGTGCTTGCCAGTAATCCACGGCGGCAAACGATCCTGATGGGGCACGAGCCAGGTGTGCGGGCCAGGCCAGGACAATCGCAGCTTGGCCAGTTGGCCATCCGGAAGATCCCACAGCAGAAAATCGAACTCCTCGATAGCACCAGCAATAAGAATCAGCCCCTTTTCCACCGGACGCTGCTTCAATGCCAGCAGTCGCTCCACTGCATCAGCCTTCCAGGGGTTGCAACCCAAACCCCAAACCGCTTCGGTGGGATAGGCAATCACCCCGCCCGCGTGGAGAACTCTATCCACCTGCCTGATCCGCCAACTTGCCAGCATGCCCCACCTCGTATGATTAACCTCCTGCGACAGTAGCCGAGGCGGCAGCGGGGCTCAAGACTAGAGTCGGGAATATCCGTGAGGTGTTTGTTGCACCCGGTCTTCAAGCTCCAGCTCAAGCAGGCCCTGAAGCACCTGGCTGATAGCCAAGCCGCTGTTGCGGCTGAGCCAGTCAGCGCTAACCGGTTCATGGGAGAGCCACCGCCAAAGGGGGTGATCGGGTTCGGCCGCCGGCTCAGACGAGGAGGCTATCGCCGCTTGCAAGGGTACTTTCAAAACATCGAGAACATCCTGCACAGTCTCGACCAGCGTAGCGCCCTCACGCAACAACCTGTGGCAGCCGCGCGCCTGCGGGTTGTGGATGGAGCCCGGCATGGCGAAGACCTCGCGGTTCTGCTCGAGCGCCAGCCGGGCGGTAATGAGCGAGCCACTGTTGAGACTTGCCTCCACCACCAGCGTCCCCAGACTCAGGCCACTGATGATGCGGTTGCGCTTGGGAAATTGCCCGGGCTGAGGCCCGGAACCGGGCGGCATCTCAGAAACCAGTGCTCCGCCGTGGTCAACGATTGCCTGGGCAAGCGCGCGATGGCGTTTGGGATAGCAGTTATCCAGCCCCGTACCCCACACCGCCACCGTCTGCCCAGACACATCCAGCGCACCCTGATGGCAGGCGGCGTCGATACCGAGCGCCATGCCGCTGGTGACCAGCAGGCCGCTCTCGGTGAACGCGCGGGCAAAGGCACGTGCTGTCGCGGCGCCGTGCGGACCCGGATGGCGGGTACCCACCATACCCAGCTGCGGGTCCTGCAGAATCGACAGCTGACCCTGGACATAGAGCACCAGCGGGGGGTCCGAGATCTCCTTCAACAGGGTTGGATAGGCGCTATCGTTCAACGCCAATAAATGGCAACCATCCCCCTCCAACCAGGCCAGACAGGCCTGCATGCGACCACTGAACTCCGCATCATGCTGCTGGGCACGCTGAATACTGTCCAGCAAAGGAGCGGGCAGGCCAAGGCTCTGCAGTGTGAGCAGATCAGCATTCAGAGCATCAATGGGAGATGAGAAAGATTCGGTAATGCGACGCAGGGCGCGTTGGCCAAGTCCACGGAGCATGGACAATGCAAGCCAGGCCTGCCGCGGGTCGGACAGGTCATAAGACATAAATGATCATCCTTGATCAAAAAGTAACGCCGCCAGCAGGCGGCGTCAGAGGTGCCTCAGGGGTTACGGACCTTGTCCATGATCGCAAGCTGGCGGCTGGCGTTGAGAACGATGCCGTAGCTCATCTTGTCGTAGACGCTGAACACCATCATCAGGCCGGCGCGCTCGTCAGGCAGCTGCACGCGCTCGTTCTGAATGCGGTCA
>JBKBSI010000033.1:0-22071 GCA_046291745.1 Pseudomonas sp.
CGCGGATGTTGATGTCATCATCGGTGACGATAACGAATTTTGTGTACATGAACTGACGAAGGAAACTCCAGACGCCAAGCATCACGCGTTTGGCGTGTCCCGGGTACTGCTTCTTCATCGACACTACGGCCATGCGGTAGGAACAGCCTTCGGGCGGCAGGTAGAAATCAGTGATCTCCGGAAACTGCTTCTGCAGGATCGGTACGAAAACTTCGTTCAAGGCCACGCCGAGGATTGCCGGTTCATCCGGCGGCCGCCCGGTGTAGGTACTGTGATAGATCGGCTTTTCCCGGCTGGTGATGCGCTCTACGGTAAATACCGGGAAGCGGTCCACCTCATTGTAGTAGCCGGTATGGTCGCCAAACGGCCCTTCGTCGGCCATTTCGCCGGGGTGAATCACCCCCTCCAGCACTATCTCGGCACTGGCGGGTACCTGTAGCGCGGAGCCGCGGCACTTGATCAGTTCGGTGCGCTGACCACGCAGCAGGCCGGCAAAGGCATATTCAGACAAGCTGTCGGGCACCGGGGTGACCGCGCCGAGGATGGTGGCTGGGTCCGCGCCAAGGGCTACGGCGATCGGAAATGGCTCGCCGGGGTGCTTGTCGCACCATTCCTTGAAGTCCAGTGCGCCGCCGCGATGGCTTAGCCAGCGCATGATCAGCTTGTTGCGGCCAATCACCTGTTGGCGATAGATGCCCAGGTTCTGCCGTTCCTTGTTTGGTCCCTTGGTTACCACCAGGCCCCAGGTAATCAGGGGGCCGGCGTCGCCGGGCCAGCAGGTCTGCACCGGGATCTTGCCCAGATCGACGTCATCACCTTCCTGAATCACCGCCTGGCAAGGCGCGTCGCGCACCACCTTGGGGGCCATGGAGATGACTTTCTTGAAAATCGGCAGTTTTGACCAGGCGTCCTTCAGGCCCTTTGGCGGATCCGGCTCCTTGAGAAAGGCCAGCAGTTTACCGATCTCGCGCAACTCGCTGACCTCCTCTGCGCCCATGCCCATGGCCACCCGCTGCGGGGTGCCAAACAGGTTGCCGAGTACCGGCATGTCGTAACCGGTAGGGTGCTCGAACAGCAACGCAGGACCCGCTTTGCGCAGGGTGCGGTCGCAGATCTCGGTCATTTCCAGAATCGGGGAGACGGGTGTCTGGATGCGCTTGAGTTCGCCGCGCTGCTCCAGGCCCTTGATGAAATCGCGTAGATCGGAGTATTGCATCGGAGCTTCAAGCCTCAAGCGGCAAGCTGCAAGCAGTCCGGGGATTGCGTCAGCCTGGGGTGTCTGGTCGGAAGCACATTATGCCGACAAAAGAGCCTGTCGGGTGGCGTAAAGTGCAACAAGCTGCAAGTAGCGCAGGGCTACTTGCAGCTTGAGGCTTGGCGCTTGCAGCTTAGTTTTTGCTGCGCTTCATCGATTGGAAGAATTCATCATTGGTCTTGGTGTCTTTCAGGCGATCAAGGAGGAATTCAATTGCGGCAATTTCGTCCATCGAGTGCAGGATCTTGCGCAGGATCCACATCCGTTGCAGTTCATCTTCACTGGTCAGCAACTCTTCGCGACGGGTACCGGAGCGGTTGATGTTGATCGCCGGGAATACACGCTTCTCGGCAATCTTGCGATCCAGGTGGATCTCCATGTTGCCGGTGCCCTTGAATTCTTCGTAGATCACTTCGTCCATCTTCGAGCCGGTATCGACCAGTGCGGTGGCGATAATGGTCAGGCTGCCGCCTTCTTCGATGTTACGCGCGGCACCGAAGAAACGCTTGGGCTTCTCCAGGGCGTGGGCATCAACACCACCGGTGAGTACCTTGCCGGAACTCGGGATCACGGTGTTGTAGGCACGGGCCAGACGGGTGATGGAGTCGAGCAGGATGATTACATCCTTCTTGTGCTCAACCAGACGCTTGGCCTTTTCGATAACCATTTCGGCTACCTGCACGTGACGGCTTGGCGGCTCGTCAAAGGTCGATGCAACCACTTCGCCGCGCACAGTGCGCTGCATTTCGGTCACTTCTTCCGGACGCTCGTCGATCAGCAACACGATCAGATGGCATTCTGGGTTGTTGCGCGCGATGTTCGCCGCGATGTTCTGCAGCATCAGCGTCTTACCGGCTTTTGGTGGTGCCACCAGCAGGCCGCGTTGGCCTTTGCCGATAGGGGCGCAGAGATCGATGATGCGCGCCATCAGATCCTCGGTGGAGCCGTTACCGGCTTCCATGGCCAGACGCTTGGTTGGAAACAGCGGCGTCAGGTTTTCGAAGAGGATCTTGCTCTTGGTGTTCTCCGGCCGATCAAAGTTGATGGAGTCAACTTTCAGCAGCGCAAAATAACGCTCACCATCTTTTGGCGGGCGGATCTTGCCGGAGATGGTATCGCCGGTGCGCAGGTTGAAACGACGGATCTGGCTAGGCGAGACGTAAATGTCGTCAGGGCCGGCCAGATAGGAAGAGTCTGCGGAGCGCAGGAAGCCGAAACCGTCCTGGAGAATTTCCAGTACACCGTCACCGTGAATGTCTTCACCGCCTTTGGCGTGTTTCTTCAGGGTGGCGAAAATCACGTCCTGTTTACGCGACCGGCCCATATTTTCCAGGCCCATCTGTTCGGCGATTTCCAGCAGTTCGGTAATTGGCTTTTGTTTGAGTTCAGTCAGGTTCATAGGGTCGGTAGGATATGTGTCTTTCGGCAGGACGGGTTAGTAACAGGCCGCCATAAAGGCTATGGGGCGACGGGTTTGGCTGATGTAGGGAAGCCACAATCGCAGGGTGCGACAAGGAATTGATGGGCAAATCTAGCACTGCTTGGAAGTGACGTCCATAGTTTGAGTGCAGAAAATCCCCCCGGAGTGGAAAAAAGCGTCCGGGGGTGATGCATCAGATGTTGCTGTCGAGAAAGGCAGCCAGTTGCGATTTGGACAGGGCGCCTACTTTGGTGGCTTCGATATTGCCATCCTTGAACAGCATCAGCGTAGGAATGCCACGTACGCCGTACTTGGGCGGGGTGTCGGCATTCTCGTCGATGTTCAGTTTGCAGATCTTCAGTTTGCCTTCGTATTCCTTGGCAATTTCGTCAAGGACCGGGGCAATCATCTTGCACGGACCACACCATTCCGCCCAGTAGTCGACCAGTACGGGGCCATCTGCCTTCAGCACTTCAGTGTCAAAGCTGCCGTCGGTGACATGCACGATCAAATCACTCATTCGTTTCTCCAAGGGGGATCAAAGGCTTATTGCCAAGCACTATAGCATTACCCCGCGGCGTAGCGGAAGGTACACAGGCACGGCTGGCGATAGGTGTTAGAATCACGCAACTACCCCATCAGAGGCACGCGCATGGCGCAAAAACAACAGGCTGACTTCCCGTTGGTTGCGGCGATCGATCTGGGCTCCAACAGCTTTCACATGGTGCTGGCCAAGGTCGATCACGGCGAAATTCGCATTCTGGAAAGGCTAGGCGAGAAGGTGCAACTGGCCGCAGGCCTGAATGACCAGGGCGAACTATCCGAAGAGGCCATGCAGCGGGGCCTGGAGTGCTTGCGGCGCTTTGCCCAACTGACTAACGGCCTGCCCGAGGGCGCGGTACGGATTGTCGGCACCAATGCCCTGCGTGAAGCGCGCAATCGTGCCCAGTTCATGCGTCAGGTGCGGCAGATTATCGGTCATCGGGTGGATGTGATATCCGGGCGCGAGGAAGCGCGGCTGATCTATCTTGGGGTGGCGCACACCCAGGCGGATGACGCGGGCAAGCGCCTGGTAGTGGATATTGGCGGTGGCAGTACCGAGTTCATAATCGGCGAGCGCTTTGAGTCGCTGCTGCGTGAGAGCATGCAGATGGGTTGTGTGTCCTACACCAGAAAGTATTTTTCCGATGGCAAGGTGACGGTAAGCCGTTACGCCCAGGCATACACTGCTGCGCGTCTGGAGCTGATGCATATAGAGCAGGCTGTGCAGCGTCAGGGCTGGCAGGAGGCAGTGGGTGCTTCGGGCACCATTCGTACCATTCTCCAGTGCATCCAATCCAGTGCCCGTGGTCAGGAAGAGTTGACGCCCGACGGCCTGTCCTGGCTCAAGCGCAAGCTGTTCAAGGCCGGACAGGTCGACAAGCTTGAATTGCCCGGCCTCAAGGCTGATCGCAGGCCGATACTGCCTGCGGGCCTGGCCATTCTCGAGGCGATCTTCGATGCCCTGGGCGTGCAGGCCATGAGTCACTCGGAGGGCGCCCTGCGCGAGGGCGTGCTATACGACTTGTTGGGGCGCCATCAGCATGAGGATGTGCGCGAGCGTACCCTGAGCGCGCTGATGGAGCGTTGCCATGTGGATCTGGAGCAGGCTGCCCGCGTCGAGGCCAAGGCCATGAGTCTGTTTGGCAAAGTCGCTGAGGCCTGGCAGTTGGGTGAAGACAAGCAGCAGAACATGTTGTGCTGGGCGGCACGGGTGCATGAGGTGGGTTTGGATATTGCCCACAACCAGTACCACAAGCATGGCGCCTATCTGATTGAACATGCCGACCTGCCTGGCTTCTCGCGTCAGGAACAGCAGGCTTTGGCGTTGTTGGTGCGGGGCCATCGGCGCAATCTGCCGGGCAACGACAGATTGGCAGAATTCGGTGATGAGGCGCCGCAACTGCTGCGCCTGTGCATGTTGCTACGCCTGGCGATCCTCTATCACCACATCCGTGGTAATCAGGATATGCCTGAACTGCGAGTCGATGCCGGAGAGGACTACCTGTCAGTGCACTTCCCTGCGGGCTGGCTGGAAGACAACCCGCTGACCATGGCTGATTTTGATCAGGAAGCGCAGTTCTGGGCCAAGGTCGGCTATACGTTGACCGCGCGCTGAGGCGAGCTGGCTAGCTTCTCCAGTAGCGTACTTTGTGCGCTACGTGCCAACTGGTTGCCAGTAGGGCTGCTGCGTATATAGGTGCCGTCGGTTTGCAGTACCCAGCTCTGGGTATTGTCGGTCATGAACACCATCAACTCCTGCTTGGCCCGAGTGATGAGCTTCTTGCCCTCAAGCGGAAAACAGGTCTCTACGCGCTTGTCGAGGTTGCGCTCCATCATGTCGGCACTGGACATCCACACCTGCTCCTGGCCGCCGTTAAGGAAATAGTAAACCCGGCTGTGCTCCAGGAACCTGCCAATGATCGAGCGCACCTGGATATTGTGCGAGACGCCCGGTACGCCGGGGCGCAGACAGCACATGCCACGCACGATCAGGTCGACTTTTACGCCAGCCTGCGATGCCTTGTACAGCGCCTTGATGATCTTGGCATCGGTCAATGCATTGGCCTTGGCAATGATGTGCGCGGGCTTGCCTTCCTGGGCGTTCAGGGTTTCGCGGTTGATCAGTTCAAGCAGACGTTTTTTCAGGGTGAAGGGTGCTTGCAGCAGCTTTTTCATGCGCAGGGTCTTACCCATGCCGATCAACTGGTTGAACAGCTTGTGCACGTCCTCGGTCAGCGCTATGTCGGAGGTCAGGATGCTGTAGTCGGTATACAGCCTGGCGTTCCCGGCGTGGTAGTTGCCGGTACCCATGTGCACATAGCGGCGCAGTACCTTGTCCTCGCGGCGCAGGATCAGCATCATCTTGGCGTGGGTCTTGAAGCCGACTACACCGTAAATCACCACGGCCCCGGCCTGCTGCAGGCGGCTGGCCAGTTGCAGGTTGGATTCCTCGTCAAAGCGCGCGCGCAGCTCGATAACGACTGTCACTTCCTTGCCATTTCTGGCCGCCTCGACCAGTGCGTTGACGATCTCGGAGTTGGCCCCGGTACGATAAAGGGTCTGCTTGATCGCCAGTACGTTCGGGTCCTGTGCCGCCTGACGCAGCAGGTCGACCACCGGGCTGAAAGATTCGTAGGGATGCTGCAGCAGAATGTCCTGCTTGCTGATCGCCTGGAACAGCGTGTCGGCACTCGACAGCAGTCGCGGTATGCCCGGGCTGAAGGGCGGAAATTGCAGGTCCGGATGGTTCTCCAGGCCGGTAATCGAGAACAGCCGGGTCAGGTTGACTGGCCCGTTCACTTCATAGAGTTCGGACTCGTTCAGGCCAAACTGCTTGAGCAGAAAGTCGGTAAGCGGCTTCGGACAATTGTCCGCCACTTCCAGGCGCACCGCGTCGCCATAGCGACGTGACAGCAGTTCGCCACGCAGCGCGCGCGCCAGGTCATCTACCTCATCGGGGTCGACGATAAGGTCGGCGTTACGCGTGAGTCTGAACTGATAGCAACCGAGCACCTTCATGCCGGGGAACAGGTCGTCGGCGTGGGCGTGGATCATCGATGACAGAAACACGAAATTATCGCCACCGTTGCACAATTCGTCCGGCATGCGGATCAGTCGCGGCAGGGAGCGCGGTGCAGGGATGATGGCCAGGCCCGAGTCACGGCCGAAGGCATCCACCCCCTCAAGCTGTACGATGAAGTTCAGGCTCTTGTTCACCAGCAGCGGGAACGGGTGCGTCGGGTCGAGGCCGATCGGGCTGATGATCGGCGCGACTTCCTGACGGAAATACCGGCGAATCCACAGGGTCTGCTTGTGGGTCCACTGGTGGCGGCGAACAAAGCGAATACCCTTCTCTGCCAACTGCGGCAACAGCATGTCATTCAGTAGTGCGTACTGGCGGCTGATCTGCTGGTGGGCAATTTCGCTGATCTTACCCAGTACCTGTTGCGGCTGCAGGCCATCGGGTCCGGTCTGTTCACGGGCGAAGGTGATCTGCTTCTTCAGGCCAGCAACGCGGATCTCGAAAAACTCGTCGATATTACCGGAGAAAATCAGCAGGAATTTCAGCCGCTCGAGTAGTGGGTAGGACTCATCGAGAGCCTGCTCCAGAACGCGAATGTTGAATTGCAGCTGCGACAGTTCACGGTGGATGTACAGTTCGGGCGCGTTGATATCTGCAGCCGGTTGAACGGGTTCAACCGGGGTGGCGGGCGCTTGTGCCACAACTGGGCTGGGGGTCTGGCTTTCGGAGCCGGACGTTTCCGTTGCAGCCTGTTCATCACGCACCTGTTTGGCCTCCTGCATGGGTTCCTCTTTTCAGTTTAGTTCTGATCGCGCAATTGCCGAGCAGCAGTTTTTGCGAAATAGGTAAGTATGGCGTCGGCGCCGGAGCGCTTGATGGCGGTCAGGGATTCGAGAATCACCGCATCGCTCAGCCAGCCGTTGGCAATGGCTGCCTGGTGCATGGCGTATTCACCACTGACCTGATAGACGAATGTGGGTACCCGAAAGGTACTTTTCACCCGCTGGACAATGTCCAGGTAAGGCATGCCGGGCTTGATCATCACCATATCGGCGCCTTCGGCCAGATCCTGGGCCACTTCGTGCAGGGCTTCATCACTGTTGCCCGGGTCCATCTGATAGGTGTTCTTGTTGCCCTTGCCCAGGTTGCCGGCCGAGCCCACCGCGTCGCGGAACGGGCCGTAGTAAGCGCTGGCATATTTGGCCGAGTAGGCGAGGATGCGTGTATTCACATGCCCGGCCTGTTCCAGGGCGCGGCGCATGGCGCCAACACGTCCGTCCATCATGTCCGAGGGTGCGACGATATCTGCACCGGCTTGGGCATGCGACAGGGTCTGCTTGACCAGTGCCTCGATAGTAATGTCATTGAGCACATAGCCCTGCTCGTCGATGATGCCGTCCTGCCCGTGGGTGGTGAAGGGGTCCAGCGCTACGTCGGTGATCACCCCGAGCTGCGGGAAGCGCGCCTTCAATGCGCGGGTGGCGCGCTGGGCCAGGCCCTCGGGATTCCAGGCCTCTGCGGCATCCAGAGACTTGCGCTCGAGTGGGGTGACCGGGAACAGCGCCAGTGCAGGAATGCCCAGGGCTACCAGTTCGGCCGCCTCTTCCAGCAGCAGGTCTATGGATAGCCGCTCGATTCCGGGCATTGAAGCAATCGCCTCGCGCTGCCCTTCGCCCTCAAGCACGAATACCGGATAGATCAGATCATCCGCCGTTAGCCGGGTTTCGCGCACCAGGCGCCGCGAGAAGTCATCGCTGCGCAGGCGGCGCAGGCGGCTGATGACTTTATACGTCCAGATTATGACGGAATTGCGACAGTAAGCGTAATGCCATCTGTTCCTTTTGATCCGAGCCGGGCTGGCGGGCCAGCTCTACGCGGTTGCGGCCCAGGGCTTTGGCGCGGTACAGCGCGGCATCGGCAGCGCCGAGAAGGTCGTCAAAATGATAGCCCTGATGGTCAGAGCAGGCCACTCCCAGGCTGACGCTGAGGGGGATGGGGGTCTCATCTGTGTGCCATGGCTGGTTGCACAGTCCAAGCCGGATGCGTTCTGCGACTTGGCGCGCGCTATCGGTATCCAGGCCTGGGAGAATCAATACGAACTCCTCACCGCCGAAGCGTCCGAGCAGATCGTTGGCGCGCAGGTGTTGGCGAATACGACTGACCATATGACAGAGCACTGCATCGCCGGTCTGATGGCCGAATTCATCGTTGATGCGCTTGAAGTGATCGGCATCCAGCATGATCAGGGTGACAGGAAGCTTTGCCTCACTGGCTTTGAGCAATACCTGTGTCGTCTGCGCGTGCAGGCTGCGGCGGTTTAGCGTATCGGTCAGGGCGTCACGTTCGGAGAGTCGGTGCAGGGCCATGGCGGTGCGGTAGTGGGTCATCAGAATGAAGCCGCTGGCCAGGCCAATCTGTGCCACCATGGCGCCCAGCAGCGTCGCACTCTGCAAAGGATTGTTGCTGATCGCAATCTCGGGAGACAGGCTGGTCAGGCTGGCGAGCGCGCGCAGAATCAGCCCCACTCCGCAGAACAGGGAAATGCCACCGGCTAGCCAGTAGCCAGTGCGCAGGGGTTGTTCGGCAGGGATCAGCAGCTCGCGTGCACACAGCAGGCTCATGGTCGCCAACACGATCGAAGAGATGCCCAACCTGATCGATAGATTGTCGAACTGAAAGCGGAAGATCCATAGCAGGGTCATAACCAGTAAGGCTGCCAGAATAGGTCCGGCCTGGGGTTGGCTGGTGCCCTTGAAGGCGCGAATACCCAGCCAGGTTACGCCGATACCCAGGGTCATCAGGCCATTGGCCAAAACCACGGACAGGCTGTGATGAATGTGATCCTGACTGACGTTCAGCAGCAAGCCGAGCATCAGGGCAAAGTTGCCCAGCGCCCAGTGTCGCAGACCTTTCTCGCTGCCAGCGTGCCAGGCGGCTACCGACAGCAACAGGGTCATGCTCAGAGTCACCAGTGAAAGGGCGACTCCGAGGGTGGTGAGATCTAATTCTCCTGGCATTGGCGGGTTTCGTCCTTGTCCGACAACTACAGCCGGATCCCTTGTATGCACATCAACGGGGTGTTGGGCAAGCATACGCCTGGGTGGAATGGGAGGAAAGCAGATCTGCCCTGTACTTTTGCAAGTTGTGGAGAGGTTTGCACTCTGGATATGGGTAGATTTCGATATCTATACAAATATTTAATTGTGTACAAGAAAAGTGCTATTCTGGTGTTTAATGGCTTCTTGGTCTCGAGGTTTCCTTGTTCTCTTATCTCTCCCGCCGCTGGTTCCGTCTGCTGCTCACGCTGCTGCTATTGTTGGGTTGGCTGGGCGCCATGGTCTGGGCTTTCTGGTGGTTTGAGGGGCGCTATGTGCGGGCTTTTGAGCGACCAGCGTTCTTCAGCGCCGAACAGGTAGCGCCACCCAGCGAGGAGCCCAGGATTCAGGTGGTGCATGTCTGGCGCGCTGACTGCCCATGCAACGGCGGACATCAGGACTATATTGAAGATATGACCGAGCGTTTCAGCAGTCAGGGAGTGCTCTTTGCCCGCGCCGGTCAGAAAGAGACCGAGCGCTTGCCCGCTGCGCTGAAGTCATTGCCGTACTGGTCGATACCAGAGCAATGGGCGCATTGGCCGGGAGCACCTTCGGTAGCCATCTGGGACGCCGAGGGTCGTCTCGCTTATGTAGGCCCTTACAGCGATGGAGCGCATTGCACCACTGACAGCAGTTTTATCGAGCCGGTCATCAGCGCCTTGCTTGAGGGACGTCGGGTCAGCATCCATGCACAGGACGCGGTAGCGTGTCTGTGTGATCTCGACTGAGGAAACAGCTCATGACATCTGCCCCCGTCTCATCATTGAGTCTCAAGGTTTTTTACCGCAAGGCTGATCGCACCATGCTCGCAGTGCTCTGGTTGTGCCAGCTCTATGCGCTGATCCTGGCGCCCTGGCATGGTACCTGGATGCAAGCATTGCTGGTCGGCGGGGGTACCATGCTGGCGGTGCATGCGCTGCACCAGTTGATTGGCGGTAGTCGGCTGTTTCGCTGTGTAGTGGGCGCGGCCCTGATGATCATGTCTGCCCTGCATATCAACCAGAGTCAGGGGCAGGTGGAGATGCACTTTTCCATCTTCGTGCTGCTGGCCTTTCTTATCTATTACCGGGACTGGCTGCCAATTGTCGTGGCTGCTGGCGTAATTGCAGTCCATCACCTGGGTTTTTTCTATCTGCAGTCACGTGTTGCCGGTGTATGGCTGGCCGCAGATGCGACCTGGGGACTGGTGTGGGTACATGCCGGTTATGTGGTGGTGGAGGCGGCAGTACTGGTTTATCTGGCCAGGCAGAGCTACGTCGATGCCCGCGAGGGCGAAATGCTCGGGCAGGCTACCGAAAGCATGATGGGGAATGCCAAGGGTATTGATCTGGCCTACCGGGTGCCAATGCGTACCCCCATGCTCGACTCCTTCAACGAATTTGTCAGCAGGCTGGACGCCATCGTCAATGAGGTACAGGTCAGTCTGAAGCAGGTCAGTGATGTGGGTACAGCAGTGTCCAACAAGGCCCAGCTGGTGCGCGAGGGTGCGCAGCACCAGGCGTCTGAATCGGCCTACATGAGTCAGGCGATGGGCGAGCTCAGTGGCGCTACTGCGGAGGTGGCTCGGCATGCTGATGAAGCCGCTACGGCGGCGCGCAATGTCGACGATAGCGCCAAGCAGGGCAATCGTTCGGTGCAGCAGATCCGTCAGGATATTACCTCGCTTAATGCCGACCTGGCCGCGACCAGTACTGCCGTGAATGGGGCTGCCGAACTGAGCCGGGAAATTCACCAGGTGGTAGATGTGATCAAGAGCGTGGCTGAGCAAACCAACTTGCTGGCGCTGAACGCCGCCATCGAAGCCGCGCGAGCGGGTGATCAGGGTCGTGGGTTTGCGGTGGTGGCCGACGAGGTGCGCAACCTGTCCCAGCGCACGGCGCGCTCCACTGCCGAGATTCAGGATTATATTTCCCGTCTGCAGCAAGCCTCCGAGTCTGCCAGTGCGGCGATGGAGCGCAGTCGGCAGGCGGTGGAGCGCTGCCTGGTCTCGGCGGATAGCGGCGCCGAGGCGCTGGCTGGAATGGTTGAAGAGGTGGCGCAGATATCTCGACTCAATGACGGCATCGCTACGGCCACCCATGAGCAATCAGCAGTGGGTGAAGATGTGGCAAAGCACCTGCATGGCGTTAATGACGTGGCACGGGACAATGCCGAGCAGGCGGTCGGGTTGGTGGAGCTGGCTGGGCAACTGGATAATTTGCGTAACCAGCTCGAGAGTCACGTACAGGGCTTCTTGACCAGTCGGCGCTCAGGCTAGCCTTGTCAGCAGGCGGTCGAGGGAGTTTGCGAAGGCTTGCTTGTCGCGCTCGTTATAGGGCGCGGGACCTGTACGACCGGCGAGACCAGCGCCGCGCAGCTCTTCCATAAGGTTGCGCACTGCCAGACGTTCACCGACATTGGCATCTTCATATATTTCACCGCGCGGGTTGACCGCAGTGACCTTCTGGCGGACCAGTGCGGCGGCGAGTGGAATGTCGGCAGTTACTACCAGGTCACCTGGCTGGGCATGGTCGATAATGTGCTGATCTGCCACGTCGGCGCCGCTGGCTACTATGACCTGGCGCACGCCAGGCCCGGGCGGCAGTACCTGAGCGCTGTTGGCGACCAGCACCAGCTCGATCTGTCGGCGACGGGCAGCACGCACAACAACGTCGCGTACAGGGCGGGGGCAGGCATCGGCGTCTATCCAGAGGATCATGCGGGTCTCTTGCACAGTGGGCTGGGGGGGCTATTCTCACTCAAATGATGGAGGTATGCAGCATGCAGCGGATTTTTGCCGACCAAGCGCCACGCCGAATTCTGATTGCCGGTGCCAGTCGGGGTATTGGTCAGGCGCTGGTTCGAGCCCTGCTGCAGCGGCCGGAGGTCGAGCAGGTTTTTGTGCTGGCTCGTGACTGGGCGCAGTATCCGCCAGCTGATGACCCGCGGGTCCTGCCCGTCAGTATTGATCTGACCGGCGAGCAGGGGCTGGCGGAGCTTGCCGGGCAGGTCACCGAGCACTGTTCGCAACTGGATCTGGTGATCAACTGCGTCGGTTTTCTGCACGAGAAGAATGGGCAGCAGCCTGAAAAGAGCCTGCGCCAGGTCAGCTTGTCAGCATTGCGCCACAGCTTCAGCGTTAATGCTGCGGTACCTCTGTTGCTAGCGCAGGCGCTACTACCGTTGTTGCGCGGGCACCACCCTTGTGTGTTTGCCTCGCTGTCGGCACGGGTCGGTTCGATAGGTGATAATCACCTGGGCGGCTGGTACGCCTACCGGGCAAGCAAGGCGGCGCAGAATATGTTGATGCGTACCTTCGCGGTGGAGTGGAAGCGGCTTAACCCCATGGGGGTCTGCTTGTTACTGCACCCAGGTACTACCGATACCGAGCTGTCCGAACCTTTTCAGGCCAATGTGCCGGAGCACAAGCTGTTCACTCCAGCCTTCGTCGCTGAGCGGCTACTTGCGGTCATTGCCGAGCGCAGCCCCGAAGACACAGGAAGCTTCTATGCCTGGGACGGCCAACCGATTCCCTGGTAGTCAGTCTTCCGCCTGGTCTAGCGCTTCCAGTTCTTCCTGGCCTTCCAGCCAGCGCTCTTCCAGCCCATCTATGCGCTGCTTGCTGGTTGCCTGGCGGGCCAGCAGCGCCTTGAGCTGATCCTTGTTTTCCTGGCTGTAGATCGCGCTGTCAGCTAGCGCAGTTTCGATCTCGGCGAGCTCCTGCTGCGCGGCATGTAGCTCACGCTCGAGCTTGTCGATGGCTTTCTTCAGCGGTGCCAGCCGCTGGCGCTGCTCGGCCGCCAGCCGCCGCTGGGTTTTGGCATCGACGCGCGGTTCGTCTGCGTCAGGGGGCGGGTTGGCGCTTCTGGCCTGCTCCTGCTGTTGTTGGCGGAACTGTGACAACCAGCGGGTGTAGGTATCCAGATCGTCTGCATAGGTCGTCAACTTGCCATCGGCAACCAGCCAGAGCTCGTCAGTGGTGTCGCGAATCAGTGCGCGATCGTGCGAGACCAGCAACATTGCGCCTTCAAACTGCTGCAGCGCCAGGGTCAGGGCATGGCGCATTTCCATGTCCAGGTGGTTGGTCGGCTCATCCAGCAGTAGCAGATTGGGCTTTTGCCAGGCGATCAGTGCCAGGGCCAGGCGTGCCTTCTCGCCGCCGGAAAAGTTCAGCACTGGCTCCTCGGCACGGGCACCGTGGAAGTCGAATCCGCCGAGGAAGTTACGCAGTACCTGCTCCCGCTCCTGCGGCGCCAGGCGGGCCAGATGCAATAGCGGGCTGGCCTTGGGGTCCAGGCTGTCGAGCTGGTGCTGGGCAAAGTAACCAATTGCCAGGTGCTCGCCCTGTTTGATCTCGCCTGCCAGCAGCGGCAGGTCGCCAGCCAGGGTCTTGATCAGCGTCGATTTGCCTGCGCCGTTGGGACCCAGTACGCCGATACGGGCGCCGGGCACCAGTTGCAACTTGATCTGCTCGAGGATGCTTTTGTCGCCGTAGCCGACTTGGCCCTGGTGCAGGTCTATCAGCATGCTCGACTGGTTGTCGGCTTCCCTGAAGCTGAAGGAAAACGGCGAGTCGATATGCGCCGGGCCGATATCCTCCATGCGTTCCAGTGCCTTCAAGCGGCTTTGTGCCTGCTTGGCCTTGGTTGCCTGGGCGCGGAAGCGGGCAATGTACTTCTGCATATGTTCGCGCTGTGCCTGCTGCTTCTCGAAGGCGGCCTGCTGCTGACTCAGACGCTCGGCCCTGGTGCGCTCAAACTGGCTGTAGCCGCCGCGATAGAGATTCAACTGACGACCCTCGACATGCACTATGTGCTCGACTACGGCGTCAAGAAAGTCACGGTCATGGGAAATCAGCAGCAGTGTGCCGCGATAGGCCTTGAGCCAGTCTTCCAGCCACAGGATGGCATCCAGATCGAGGTGGTTGGTTGGCTCGTCCAGCAGTAGCAAGTCTGATGGGCACATCAGCGCCTGGGCCAGATTCAGACGCATGCGCCAGCCACCAGAGAATTCCCCAACCCGTGCATCGCACTGCGCGCTGCTGAAGCCCAATCCGGCCAGTAGTGTGCGTGCGCGACTGTCGGCACTGAAACCATCGTGCGCTTCCAGCTCGGCATAGAGACTGCCCAGCCGCTCGGAGGCCGGTTGCAGTTCAGCTTCGGCCAGACGCCGCTGAATATCGCGTAGCCGCTGGTCGCCGTCGAGTACATAGTCGACGGCCACGCGCTCGAGGTTTTCAATCTCCTGCTGCATGTGCGCAATGCGCCAATCGGGAGGGACGCTGCAGTCGCCCGCATCGGCACTGAGTTCGCCGCGCAGCAGGGCAAACAGGCTGGATTTGCCCGCACCATTGGTGCCGAGCAGGCCAGCCTTGTGGCCTGGGTGCAAGGTCAGGTTGGCGTTGTCCAGCAGCCGCAGGGGGCCACGTTGCAAGGTAAGGGATTCGATCTTGATCATGGTGGCGGAGTATATCAGTGCCCCGAGCTGCTGTGTTCAGGCATGCGCTCGGGTTAAGCTGCAGGCATGAGCAACCCCACGCGCGATCTGGTCAGTTACGTACAGTGGTTCTATCCCCTGAGCGGGGTGGAGGCGGTGCTGTTGCGGTTGCAGGATGAGCAGAGCCTGGACGTATTGCTATTGCTGACGGCCTGTTGGTTGAGTGATACGGGAATGCAGCTCAGTGCCGAAGACTGGGACGATCTCTGCGGCATTCACCTGCCCTGGCAGCGCGAGGTGGTTGAGCCCCTGCGCGTTGCGCGCCGGGCGGTAGCCCAGCGTGACCGTGAGGCACCGCTATACGCGCAGCTCAAGGCTTGCGAGCAAGCGGCGGAGTGGTATCAGCTAGAGGTGGTTGGCGTATTTTGCGAGGATCGAGCGAGAGCGGCGGACTCGGCATGCGAGGGCCTGGGGCTGTTACAGCAGTGTTGTGTAGCGCAGTTAGGTAGCATCTCGGCCGAAATACGGCGGGATCTGGCCGCCCTGCTTCGGCTGGCCGATCTGCCGACGCCCGAATAGGGCGCCTGGCAGGCGGGACTAAGGCTGGGTTGCGGCGGGTTTGTTCTGCCGCGGCGCCCTGGTTCTGGATTGTGCTGGCTGGTTGCGTTTTTCGATTGCCAGGGTGGCTTGGCCCTGAATGCGCTCAAGGCCCTTGGCGATTCTCAGGGTCTGGCGCACATCATTTTGCAACTGACGGGTGTAGGCTTCAGCCGCTTCACGCGAACCTTGCAGTTCGGCAAGCGCTTCGCGCAGGGACTCGACTTTGGCCAGACACTTTTCCATCGCTTTTGCTTCGCGCCCTTCGGCCCGGCGTGCAGCTACCTTCTCCTCGGCTTCGGCGAGTTTCTGCTCCAGTTTGCTCTGCTGCTGATGGAGCTTTTCCAGGGCTTTGCGGGCGTCTTTCTCTGCCTGCTGACAGGCATCGCTCAGGTGCTCGTTCAAGGTGCTGGTCAGTGTCTGCAACAGATGCAGAGGGGTAATGACCTTGGCCTTGCGTTTGCCGTTTTCCTGGTTTTTCACATCAAGCTCCGATCCGGTTACTGGGTGCTGAGCATATCCTGGTGTGCGGTATGCAGTACTTCTATCAGACAGTCTTCAAGCTCGAAACGTTCATGCAGCAGACTGCCCAAGGCTTGTAGCTGAGTCTGCATCAACTCTTCATCGGCTATGTTGGCGGACTCGCTGTACTGATCATTGAATTGAACTGCGGACTGGGTAATGGTTTCAAGTCGTGGATACAACTGTTTGGCCAGCTCCAGGCCGCCCAGGTCATTGAACTCTTCCGCTTCGCGGATCAGTTGCTCGTAGACTTCAAAGTGACCTGCGGACATGTAGTCCACCAGCACGTTACAGAATGCCTGCAAAGCGCTGTCGGGTTGTGCGGGACTGGCACTGCGTGAACGCAGTGAGGAGTAGGCGGTAATCAATTGCTTGCGCTCGGCCAGCCAGCGATCAATAAGCTTGTGTACGCCGCCCCAGCGCTCCTGGGCTGTTGTGCAACTATCCAACATGATCCACCTCTACACTTTACCGGGCACGGGGTTGTTCCCTCAAGATGGAACAGCATAGGTCAGGCGGGGGTGTGGCATCAAGGCTTGATAAAACTGAGCGTGACCTGGCCCAGCTCGAAGCCCCATTTCGACATCACCGCACGGTTAAGCATGACCTTGTCGTCGATCAGATACATCCAGTCGTCAAAATCGACCAGCCAGGTACGACCATCGACCTCCAGCCGCAGAGTGTAGCGCCAGTGGAAAGCGTTGCCCGAGACCTGGCCCCAGGCTTCGCCCTCGACATCATCAGCGGTACCGCGCCAACTACCGTCTTCCTGTTTGACCAGCGTCCATATTCGGCGCTCGGTGGTGCCGTCGGCATAGGTGAAATGCTCGTCCAGCACCCCGGTATCGCCATCCCAGGTGCCGTTCATGCTGACGTGGAAGCGGCGCACGGTTTCGCCATTGCGCTTCTGGAACATGCCCCAGGCTTCCAGGTCACCGTTGAAGTAGTCCTGCAGTCTGAGGCTGGGGGTTTCGGCGGCATAATGCTCAACATCCGGTGCGGCGCAGGCGCTCAGTGTCAGTACCAGGACCAGTATGATCAGGCGCATGCGCTTCTCCGTTCTGTTCAGCGTTTTAGTCGGTATTCAATCGGCGCTACGAAACAGCTGAATAAGTCCAAACAGACTGAAGCCGATAAAGGCCAGCAGGGTACCTTCGGCAATGCTCAGACCCATGAAGGTCCAGTCGACCTTGGCGCAGTCTGCGGTGCCGCTGAACAGCAGCGACAGCATCTCTTGCAGGGGTAGCACGTCCATCATGTAATCAAGGCTGGGCAGGCATGAGGGTAGTTGATCCGCAGGTTGGTGCTGCAGCCACACCTGGCGTCCGGCCACTGCTGCGCCAGCCATGGCGAACAGCGTGACGCCCAGAGCATAGAAGCGCGCCGCCAGACGACGGTCGAGGCCGGTGGCAGGCAGAGGGTTGTGCAGCACGGCGGCGAGGCAGACCAGGCCGATGACTATTACCAGAACGCGCTGGATGATACACAGTGGGCAGGGTTCAAGGCCCAGAACATGCTCCATGTAGAGCGCAATGGCCATCAGGGTAACGCAGGCAATCAGGGCAAGCAGGTAAAAAGGGCGTGAAGCGGGCAGGGCCATGGCGTATCCGTCTGTTCAAGTGGCAGGCGGGGGATACCTTAGAACATGGCGCAAAGCCTGACAAGCGCACGGCAGAACAGCCTTGTAACAAAGTCTCCGACCAGCCGCAGGCGCGGCTGGTCGGTAATGCTCAGGCGTTGCCTGCAGGCTCTTCCATCCGGCGTTGCTCGGCTTGGGCGAACAGGGCGTCAAAGTTCACCGGTGACAGCATCAGGGGAGGGAAGCTGCCGCGCAGCACCAGGCTGTCGATGGCTTCGCGGGCATAGGGGAACAGGATGTTCGGGCAGAAAGCGCCGAGGGTGTGACGCATTGCAGCCTCATCCAGTCCGCTGATGGCGAAGATCCCGGCCTGCTGAACTTCAGCGATAAAGCTCACTTCCTCTTCACCGTTGGTAACGGTTGCAGAGAGGCTCAGTACGACTTCGTGAATGCCGTCCTGCAGCTGCGAGTGACGGGTATTAAGGTCCAGATTGACGTGCGGGTTCCATTGCGTCTGGAACACGGCGGGAGCCTTGGGAGACTCGAAGGACAGGTCCTTGACGTAGATCCGCTGCAGGCTGAACTGCACCTGTGGCTGGTTGGCGTCGCTGCCGTTGGCAGCAGGGTTGGTCTGGTTTTCGTCGGCCATGGTGGGGTCCTTGTATGTTGTGGTCTTGTTGAAAGGTTCTGTGCTCAACCTGCCAGCAGCTTGTCCAGCTTGCCGCTGCGTTCGAGGGTCATCAGTTGATCGCAGCCACCCACGTGGGTGTCGCCGATCCAGATCTGCGGAACCGAGGTCGCGCCACCTGCCAGGCGGGTCATTTCTGCCCTTACCCGGGGTTGGCCGTCGACGATGATTTCCTGAAACTCCACACCCTTGGCCACCAGCAACTGCTTGGCGCGAATGCAAAAGGGGCAGTAATTGCTACTGTACATGACGATGTCTGACATATTCATTTCACCAGGGGCAGGCCGTCGGCGCGCCAGCTACTAATACCGCCGGATAGGCGACAGATATTGTCATGGCCTGCGGCCTTCATCTGCTTGGCATAGGGGCCGGAGTGCTGACCGTTGGCGCAGACCAGCAGCAAGGGCTTGCTCTTGTGCTTGTCCAGTTCGCTCATGCGCTTGGTCAGACTGTCTGCCGGAATGTTGATCGAGTCGACAATATGACCGGCGCTGAAATCCTTCTTCGAGCGGATATCCAGTACCAAGGCATTTTCGCGGTTGATCAGGTTGGTTGCCTGCTGCGTGGTCAGGGCGCGACCGGCCTTGCGGCCTTCGGTGACGATCAGCAGGGTTATTACCACCAGAAATGCCAGGGACAGCAGGTAGTGGTTGCCCAGAAATTCGGTGAGTTGGCTTATAAAGTCAAAAACGCGCTGCATGGTGATGCTTCCAGAACGATAAAGTGCGCCAGTATACACAGCCGGACGCGGTGGCAGAACCTTCGCGCTTCAATGCCGTCAGAACATGTGCGCATGACAGGCACTGGTCGGCAAAGTAAACTGTTGAGCAGACGCAATCTGGGCGCATCGCAGGTGCTGCCCCAGGCCTTCAGTCACCCTCCATTGATGAGTCTATTCGTTATGACAGCAGCTCCCAAACCACTGGTCCTGATGATTCTCGATGGCTTTGGCCACAGTGAATCACCCGAATCCAACGCCATCATGGCGGCTGACACGCCGGTATGGGACAAACTCTGGGCCACGGCGCCACGCACCCTGGTCTCCGGCTCGGGGATGGATGTGGGGCTGCCGGACGGGCAGATGGGCAATTCGGAAGTCGGGCACATGAATCTGGGCGCTGGCCGGGTGGTATACCAGGATTTTACCCGGGTAACCAAGGCCATCGCCGATGGCGACTTTTTCTCCAATCCGACGCTCTGTGAGGCGGTGGATAAGGCTGTGGCGGCGGAGGGTGCTGTGCATATCATGGGGCTGCTGTCGCCGGGTGGCGTGCACAGCCACGAGGAGCATCTGGTTGCGATGGTCGATATGGCCGTACGCCGCGGGGCCAAGAGCATTCTGGTGCACGCCTTTCTGGATGGCCGCGATACCCCGCCGCGCAGTGCCGAACCTTCCCTGCAATTGCTCGAGGACGCCTATGCCAGGTTAGGCGCCGGGCGCACCGCGACATTGATCGGGCGCTACTTTGCCATGGACCGCGATAACCGCTGGGATCGGGTCGAGGCGGCCTTTAACCTGATCATGGACGGCCAGGCAGAATTCGAATCCCCGGTGGCCCGTGACGGGCTGTTGGCCGCCTACGAGCGCGGCGAGAGTGATGAGTTCGTCAAGGCCACGCGCATCGGCCTGGCGCAGCCGGTCGCGGATGGCGACGCAGTTATCTTCATGAACTTCCGCGCCGACCGCGCCCGTGAATTGACTCGTGCCTTTGTCGAGCCTGATTTCAACGGTTTTGCCCGCCAGCGCCAACCGCAGTTGGCGGGTTTTGTCATGCTTACCCAGTACGCCGCTGACATACCGGCACCCTGCGCTTACCCGCCAGCATCGCTGGATAATGTACTGGGCGAGTATCTGGCCAAGCAGGGCAAAACCCAACTGCGCATTGCCGAGACGGAAAAGTACGCCCACGTGACCTTCTTCTTTTCCGGCGGGCGTGAAGAGCCGTTCGAAGGTGAAGAGCGCATCCTTATTCCTTCGCCCCAGGTCGCAACCTACGACCTGCAGCCAGAGATGAGCGCACCTGAGGTGACAGATCGCATCGTCGAGGCCATTGATCAGCAACGATATGACGTGATTGTGGTCAATTATGCCAATGGCGATATGGTTGGCCATACCGGTGTGTTCGAAGCAGCTGTCAAAGCCGTCGAGTGCCTGGACGAGTGTGTGCGGCGAGTGACAGAAGCCCTTGCCCGGGTGGGTGGCGAAGCGCTGATCACAGCCGATCATGGCAATGTCGAGCAGATGGCCGATGACCATACAGGTCAGGCGCATACCGCCCACACCTGCGAGCCGGTGCCCTTTGTCTATGTCGGGCCCCGCAAGGTCAGCCTGCGTGATGGCGGTATTCTGTCGGATGTGGCGCCGACCATGTTGGCGCTGCTTGGCCTGCAGCAGCCCGCAGAAATGACTGGCCGCTCCATCGCCACGCTTGAGTCCTGAGAGGGTTGATGTCCATGAGCAGGTTCGTCAGTGAGCGTCCATCCGCCAAAGCGGGCCTGTCAGGTTGGGTTCTGGTGCTGGCGTTACTGGGCCTGGGCTTGGCTATACCCGCCAGCGCCGAACCTGCGGATTCCCGGGAAGCGCGGGCCGAGCTGAAGCAGACCGAGGAGGAGATTGCCCGTTTGCAGAAGCTGCTCGACAGCTTCAAACAGGAAATGTCCGGCCTGGAGCAGGAGCTGAAGAAGAGCGAGAGCGAAATCGGCCGTCTGCGCCGGGAAAGCCAGGAAATTGAGCAGCAGATAAAGGATGGCGAAACCCGCTTGCTGGATTTGCGTCAGGAGGCTGCGTCCCTGCAGGTGGCGCTGGACCAGCAGCAGGAGCAGATAGCCCGGCAGGTGCGCGCCGCTTACATGGCCGGACAGCAGGACTATCTCAAGCTGATGCTGAATCAGGACGATCCGGCACGCGTAGCGCGGATGATGCGCTATTACGAGTATGTGAGTCGCGCCCGGGTAAATGAGATTCAGCTGTATAACCAGACGCTGGACCAGGTGCGCCAGGCCAGTACCCAGATTGTCGAACAGCAGGCGGCTCTGCAACGCGATAGGGAACAGCTTGGCGTCAACCGCCAGACCCTCGAGGGTCAACAGGCAGAGCGTGGCCGTGTGCTGGCCAGTTTGCAAACGCGCAGCCGCAGTCAGGCAGACAAGTTGAAGTCGGCAGAGGCTGAGCGGGCTGGGCTGGAAAAGCTGATAAAGTCGATTGATGAGGCGATTGTCAGTATTCCCACTCCGGCGGGCAGCCTGCCCTTCGCCCAGGCCAAGGGCAAGATGCCATTGCCGGTCAAAGGGCGCATTCAGGCGCGCTTTGGCAGTCAGCGCGGTGATGATGCGCGGCTCAAGTGGGACGGCCTGTTGATTGCTGCTGACCAGGGCACCCAGGTGCATGCGGTACATGGCGGGCGCGTGGTGTTTGCCGACTGGTTGCGTGGTTCGGGCCTGCTATTGATTTTGGATCATGGCAGCGGTTATCTGAGTTTGTATGGTCATAACCAGAGCCTGTTGAAGGAAGTTGGCAGTTGGGTTCAGCCCGGCGAGGCGATATCCACCGTGGGTACCAGTGGCGGGCTGTCCGATGCGTCATTGTATTTTGCTATCCGGCATCAGGGGCGCGCCCTTGATCCTGCGGCCTGGTGTATGCTGTCCGGGTAGCGGCAGGCTTTTTGCCAGTGAAGTTGCTGTGCCTTTTTTACGGCCCTGAGTTGGGAGAGTTCGATGAGTGCAGTGCGTATCCTGTTTGCTGGCTGCCTGAGCCTTGTGCTCGGTATGGCCCCGGTTCATGCCCAGGAGTCGGAAGCGCCCGCGCCTCTGCCGCTTAACGAGTTGCGCACCTTTGCCGAGGTGCTTGAGCGCATTCGCAGTTCCTACGTTGAACCAGTGGATGATGCCACTTTGCTGGAAAACGCCATCCGCGGCATGCTCGAGGGCCTGGATCC
>JBKBSI010000340.1:0-1608 GCA_046291745.1 Pseudomonas sp.
TGCGGTTTCTCGACATGCCCCGCCATGCCTTCGACCCCGCGCCTTGATTGCGCGACAGCCTGAAGGCCAGAGAGCACAAGGAATTATTCAGCGATTCCCTAGTTCTGCTCAGCGGTTTTCAACAGCTCCGCATAACCCTCGCGGTAGCTCGGATAGCGCGGCTCCCAGCCCGATTCGCGGGCCAGGGCATTACTGCAACGCTTGCTGCCGACCCGCCCGCTCTGCGGCCCCTCCTCCAACAGTTCCACACCCAGCTGTGCCGCCATCCAGGTGGCAACCTCGTGCATGCTGGCTGGCTCGTCGTCCACACCCAGATAGCAAGGCGCCAGCAGCTCGTCCTGTTCCACTTGCAGCAACAGATGCTCGAGCAGCGCTGCGGCGTCATCGCGGTGGATGCGGTTGCTGTATTGCACCGGCTCCTGGGGCACACACAAGCCGTTGCGCACCTGCTCTATCAGGCGATTCCGGCCCGGCCCATAGATACCCGCAAGACGCACCACACTGGCTGGCACGCCACTGCGTAGCGCCACATCCTCTGCACGGATCAGTGCCTGGGCAGTATCACTCTGGGCCAGCGCCGGGCTGTTTTCAGTCACCCATTCGCCGTGACTCTGGGCATATACACCGGTGCTCGACACCTGCAACAGGTAGGCGAGTTTTTTACGCCCCTCACCCAGCCAGCCGAGCACTTTCTCCAGGCCTTCGACATACAGCCGCTGGTACAGCTCGGCATCCCGGTTGCCTGCTGCCGGACAGTAGATCAGGTAGTCAACCTTGGTCGGCCAGTCTGCAGGCTTGACGTCCTGTAGCAAATCGGCCGCCAGTGGCGTTATCTCCGGGGGCAGTCCGGAGGGGGCACGGCGCAGACCGGTCACCGCCCAGCCACGCTGCGCCAGACGCAAACCCAAGGCTGTGCCCAGATCACCACAACCTACGATAAGTACCTGTTTCATTGTTTTCCTCTATCGATCAACCCGCTATGCTTAGGGTCATTGAATATGAGGGCAGTATACGCCATGACCCTGACTGAACTGCGTTACATCGTGACCCTGGCTCAGGAGCAGCATTTCGGCCACGCCGCCGAGCGCTGCCATGTATCCCAGCCGACTTTGAGCGTGGGCGTGAAAAAGCTGGAAGACGAACTCGGGGTGATGATCTTCGAGCGCAGCAAGAGCGCCGTCAGGGTCACCCCCATTGGCGAACGTATCGTTGCCCAGGCGCAGAAGGTTCTGGAGGAGTCCCAGGCCATCCGCGAACTGGCCACGGCGGGCAAGAACCAACTGTCCGCGCCGCTGAAAGTCGGCGCCATCTACACCATTGGGCCGTACCTGTTTCCGCACCTGGTACCACAGCTGCACAATGTGGCGCCGGAAATGCCGCTGTATATTGAAGAGAACTTTACCCATGTACTGCGCGACAAACTGCGCAATGGCGACCTGGACGCGATCATCATCGCGCTGCCCTTCAATGAATCCGATGTACTGACCAAAACGCTCTACGACGAGCCTTTCAGCTTGCTGATTCCAGCCAATCACCCCTGGGCTTCGCGCGACAGCGTAACCCTCGAGGAACTGGACGATAACAAGCTGCTGCTACTGGGCGAAGGCC
>JBKBSI010000341.1:0-1580 GCA_046291745.1 Pseudomonas sp.
ATATTGTCCTGACCGATCTCGTATTCGGTCTCGATCACATTTGCCGCGCCTTCCGGTTCCGGCAGCGGTTCGCCTCCATCGAGGTCAGACATGGTCGCGCTCCATTGATGACAGGGTGTTTTGTGGGTGGGTCAGGTGCTCAGCGCACCAGAAAGACCGAGATTTCGGCATGTTTGGCCAGCCACACTCCATGGGCGGCCCAGAAATAGTCGGCCAACCCGGGCTTGTGCGAGGCCATGACCACCAGATCGGCGGGGATCTCGCTGCCATCCTTGAAGCGCACGGCGCTGACGCGGCCATTACCGTCATCCAGCAGCTCACTGGTGAACTGCGGCAGCAGGAACTTCAGGCCGCGCTCTTCCAGTGACTTCTGCAGCAGGTCGCCAGCAGTGCGGTCCAACTGCCGCTCAAGCAGCCACTCGCCGATATGCACTACCGTGACGTCCATGCCGCGCAGCTTGAGACCATTGGCGGCCTCCAGACCAAGTAGGCCGCCGCCGATCACCACCGCATGCTTGTGGGTCTTGGCGGTGTTCATCATCATCTCGGTATCGGCGATGTCACGGTAGCCGATCACGCCCTCGAGATCCTTGCCGGGAATCGGCAGGATAAAGGGGTTGGAACCGGTAGCCATGAGCAGACGATCGTATTCCGCTTCGGTACCGTCGTCGGCGAACACCTTGCAGGCCTTGCGGTCTATCTTCACCACCTTGCGGCCGGTGTGCAGGGTAATGCCGTTGTCCTTGTACCAGTTCAGATCGTTGAGAATGATCTCCTCAAAGGTCTGTTCCCCAGCCAGCACCGGCGACAGCAGAATGCGGTTGTAGTTGGGGTGTGGCTCTGCGCCAAATACGGTGATGTCGTACATGTCAGGCGCGAGCTTCAGCAGTTCTTCCAGGGTTCTTACCCCGGCCATGCCATTGCCTACCATCACCAGTTTGAGCTTTTGCATTCTGTGCTCCGTTTGCTTGCGCGTAAAAACAAAAAAGGCGTCCCACCGCTCACGCGGTAGGACGCCTTTGTCCGAGTCCTGATCAGTCAGGAAGCAATCTGTCGCCGTTGACAGAGTCGCTGTATGTTGGGGTTAGTGCTTTGTTGACTAAACTACTTTTACATAATGCACAGCCTGTGCCAGTTCGCTAAATCCCGTTATTTCAATGGGTTGCCTCAGTATTTTTATTAAAATACGCACTTTAATGTAGCGTCGTGCTCCGTGATGGTGCATGTGGTCGCCGTGCTAGTAAAACAACACACCCAGCAGCACCAGGTTCAGGACCAGTGCGCTCAAGGCTACAGCTCGCCACACCGCCAATGGTTGGCGTTGGATCAGTGGACGGTGATCGGTGCTCAGGCTGCGGCGATCGGCCTGTTCCAATACCAGCAGCCATTCCTCTGCCGTTTCGTAGCGTTCATCCGGATTGACGGCCAATGCCTTGAGTAGGCAGCTATCCAGCCAGGCTGGCAGGTCAGGGCGATAACGGCTCGGTGGCACCGGTTGCTGGAAGCGCGGAGTCTGGAAGGCCTCTATTTCGCCATAGGGATAATGCCCGGTAAGCAGGTAATAGAGCGTCACGCCGCAA
>JBKBSI010000342.1:0-1571 GCA_046291745.1 Pseudomonas sp.
GCAGGTACTGGCAATGGAAAATGCCACCTACTGTTTTACAAGTGGGTGAGTACACCCTACGCCCCGGTATGACCGCCAGGGATCTCCTTGATACCTTGCACCGAGGTGAAGTGCTGCAGCGCAGCGTAACCCTGGTTGACGGCTGGAATTTCAATCAATTCAGGCAGGCGCTGGCCCGGGCGGAGCGACTGGAACAAACGCTTGCGCCAGAATTACCGCACACTGCCGTAATGGGAGAGCTCGGGCTAGAAGGGGATCACCCGGAGGGCATGTTCGTCCCTGACACATACCAATCCACCCTCGGTATGAGCGACCGTGACATCCTGTTACGTGCTCATGGCCGAATGCAGACAGTTCTTGCTGAAACCTGGGAGCAGCGTGCGGAGAACCTGCCGATCAATACGCCCTATGAGGCGCTTATACTGGCGTCTATCATTGAGAGGGAGACCGGTGTTCCCCATGAGCGTGATGAGATTTCAGGCGTTTTTACCCGTCGATTGGAAATAGGAATGCGCCTGCAAACTGATCCGACTGTCATATACGGCATGGGTGACGCTTATGAGGGCCGCATACGCCGGGAGCACCTTCGCGAGCCAACTCCTTACAACACTTATGTGATTAATGGGTTGCCGCCTACGCCCATCGCGATGCCCGGCCGCGAAGCATTGCGGGCAGCGGTAAATCCTAAACCTGGCACCAGTCTGTATTTCGTTGCCAGAGGCGATGGTTCACATGTTTTTTCTGACAACCTGCCTGACCATAATCGGGCGGTCCGGCAATATCAGATAGAGCAGCGAGCCAAGAATTATCGCTCAAGCCCTGCGCCTATTCCCCCGATAGAGCCCACCGCAGAAGAGGTCACGCCGTGAGTGGGCTGTTTATCACCTTCGAAGGGCCTGAGGGCGCCGGCAAGTCGACAAACCTCGGTATCTTTGCTGACGCCCTTCGGCTTGCAGGATGCGAGCCGCTCTTGACCAGGGAGCCGGGTGGCACGCCGGTTGCCGAGCGGATCCGTGAAGTGCTGCTAAACCATCACGAAGAGAGAATGGATTCTGATGCGGAATTACTGCTTGTTTTTGCCGCCCGCGCCCAGCATCTCAATACATTAATCCGGCCTGCACTCGAGCAGGGGCGGGTGGTCATCAGTGATCGATTCACCGATGCGACCTACGCTTATCAGGGAGGGGGCCGCGGGATAGCCGCTGAGCGCATAACTGTCCTGGAGGACTGGGTCCAAGGCGCGTTGCGACCGGATCTTACGCTGGTGTTCGATGTCCCGGTCGAAGTAGGTATGGCACGTGCCAGGGCCAGGAGCGATCTGGACCGCTTCGAGCTGGAGCACACGGCGTTCTTTGATGCCGTGCGCAGTACTTATCTGGAGCGCGCTGCGGCCATGCCCGAGCGTTACCGTATAATTGATGCAAGCGGCAGCCTTGATGACGTCCGCGCAGCCATGCAGCCGGTGGTCGACGAGTTGCTGGAGCGCTGGCATGCTCGATAAGGCCATTGAGCCTTGTCCATGGCACGTGCCCGTCTGGGAAGCACTGGTTGCTCAGTCTCGCCATTCCCAC
>JBKBSI010000343.1:0-1536 GCA_046291745.1 Pseudomonas sp.
GAACCCGAACCCGAACCCGAACCCGAACCCGAACCCGATCCACTGCCACCGCCACCGCCGCTTCCGGACCCGCCACCTACTCCGGGTTCGCCGCTAGTTCTGGACTTGGATGGTGATGGTATCGAAACTGTTGGTCTTGATGCGGGCATACATTTTGACCACGCAGGGGACAGTTTCCGTGAGCGTACCGGCTTTGTTGCGCCTGATGACGGTCTTTTGGTCTGGGACCGCAATGGAGATGGCGTCATCAACGACGGGAGTGAGCTATTTGGCAATGAAACCGTGCTAGGTAATGGTTCCAGAGCAGCCAATGGCTTCCAGGCACTGGCCGAGTTGGACAGTAATAATGACGGGCGGATTGATGCTAATGACGAGTTGTTTTCGCAGTTACGTGTCTGGCGTGATCTAGACCAGAACGGTGAGAGTTCAGCTGGTGAGCTCTTTACCTTGGAGGAGCTGGGCGTCAGTTCCCTTTCGGTAAGCTATACGAACCAAAACTACACGGACGAGCACGGCAATGAGCATCGGCAGGTCGGTAGTTATACCAATGCCGACGGCCAGTCCATGACGATGACGGATGTCTGGTTCACCAGGAATCTTTCTTTGCGCGAGGAAAGCCAGATTGAAGTTTCTGCAGATATCGCTGGTTTGCCCGACGCAGTGGGGTTCGGCACTACCCATTCACTGCATCAGGCGATGGCTCGGGACGAAACTGGTGCGTTGGCAGATCTAGTATCACGCTTTGTTTCATCTGATTCGCGTCAGGAGCGGCTTGCACTTACGGAGCAGATTATTTTTGCCTGGACTGGGCAGTCTGGTGCCTACGCAAAGCATTACCAGGCCCCAATGGATACGCGGCGTATCGGTGCCTTGGAATCCTTCTATGGGTTTGCGCTTGATAAACCAAGAGGCTCGGGTCAACAGTACGCCGCACTGTACAATGATATTTTCAGCGGCTTGAAGGACACGGTTTTCTACCAATTGTCTGCAGGTTCTACCCTCAAACCGTTTTTCAACAAAATTTCGTGGTCCCAGGAAGTAGGCGGCGATTTATGGCTAGGTGATTTCGCAGAGGTTGCACCAAGTTTGTTCGAGTACGCAGAAAGCAGACCAGACTTGGCACAAGAAACCTTGATGGACTTCGCGCAAGCTATTCGTGGGGTGAATCCATATGACCCTGTCAATGTAGATCGGTTGAAGGGTGCTGTTGAAGCTTACGTCAACAATACTGATATGTCAGTTTATAGAGCCGAGACAGTTGGCGTCGTAATGGCTGCGGTGATGAATGCAACTGACGGCGCTGACACCATCAATGGAAATGCCGGTGACAATATACTATTTGGTCTTGATGGCAATGACATCCTGAACGGTCATGCCGGTGATGACGTGCTGGATGGCGGTGCGGGTGATGATATTCTGATCGGCGGTGCTGGTAACGATGTGTACCGTTTTGGCATTGGTTACGGGCGTGATCGCATTCGCAATCACGATACCGCAGCAGATCGTCGTGATGTTGTCCGAATGCTGAGTGGACTT
>JBKBSI010000344.1:0-1514 GCA_046291745.1 Pseudomonas sp.
CTGGCTGCATCTGAGCAAGATCGGGGAGGAGGGAAATGGCCGACTGCCTCAGAGAATCCAGCGCGTGTTGTGTCGTAGCTGTATCGTACCCGGAGTGTTCCAGAGTACTACCGATCAGAATGTGCCCATCCCGCCGGGGAATAGCATAACGGCCTTTGAACAGTACAATACTCGGCAGCCAGCCTGGCTCGCCCTTGAAGAGCAGCATCTGACCCTTCACCGGAGCCACCGGCACCTGCAAGCCCAGGCCCGCCAGCCAATCGCCGCTCCATGCGCCAGCCGCTATCACTACGGCATCAGCCCTGATCTTGCCGGCTGCGTGATGAATACCGGCAACCTTCCCGGCTTCTTCCAGCAGTCCACCAACGGAGGTGTTTTCCAGCAGAGTGAATCGCGGCTGCTGGATGAGGTAAGCTTTTAGCGCCGCCATCAGGCGTGGATTGCGCACATTGGCAAGGCTCGCCTGCCACAGGCCTCCGGAAAATCCTGCGGCCAGTTGCGGCACCTGCTTGTACACGCGTGCGGAATCTAACTTTTCAAGCGGCTTGGCATGCTCCGTTGCCCAAGCCAGCGCCGCCCCCTGCTCTGCCTCATCAAGCCACAACAAGCCACAGGGCGTAACCTCCGGATCGATGCCCGTGGTCGCGAGCAACTTCTCACCTAGTTGCGGATAGTAGCCCTGTGACCAATCAGCCAGTGCACTGACGGCGAGATTGTAGCGCCATGGATAGAGCGGCGAGATGATCCCCCCGCCAGCCCAGGAGGCTTCCTTACCGAGCTGGCGGCGATCAAGCAGGGTAACCTGCAACCCCTCGTTCAGCAGATTCAATGCAGTAAGGCTACCCATTACGCCGCCTCCAACCACGACCACATGCTCCATGACTTCTCCTGTTTCACTAGTCTGTTGAGGCGCTTACAGCGGGCAGCAAGCATAAACCACCGGGGAATGGCAGGCCATGATCCTGATCAAGCTGCCATCTGACGCAAGATGTCATGGAAAACACGCGACATAGACTTTAAGACGAGGCAACGCATATGTAACCACCAGAAATAAACCGGTATCATTAGCGCAGTTTTTTAGGTTAGAGGCGACATGTTAATGACAGCAAAAAACGTAGATGTATTGCTGGTCGGTGGTGGTGTCATGAGCGCTACGCTAGGAATGTTGCTCAAACAGTTGGATCCGGATATGACCATTACCCTGGTCGAACGCCTGGACCACGTTGCTCACGAAAGCACGGACGGCTGGAATAATGCAGGTACCGGGCATGCCGGTTATTGTGAGCTGAATTACACCCCCCAGGCACCAGACGGTAGTATCGCCATATCCAGGGCACTGGATATCAACGCATCCTTCGAGGTAACGCTGCAGTTCTGGTCTTACCTGGTCGAGCAGAATATCCTGCCGACGCCCAAGCAGTTCATCAATCCCACTCCGCACCAGAGCTTCGTGTGGGGCGAGAAGGACGCGGCTTTTTTACGCAAACGTCATGAGCTGCTCAGCGCGCACCATC
>JBKBSI010000345.1:0-1448 GCA_046291745.1 Pseudomonas sp.
CATGGCGTCCAGCCATTCCTGGGTAATGTCGCTGACTGCTTGTTTGGACTGGACAATGATGATCTTGATACCAACCCAGAAATCTTTATCCTCCCCCCGCTTTCCCCAAAAACTAGGCCGCCTGCGACGGTGACTCAGCCTTCAATGCGGCCAGATCCTGTTCTCTTTCAGCTATGGCCGCTTCCAGCTCCGGCGAGCGTTGGGCCCACTGCTCGGGTGGCAAGGGCTGGGACCAGGCGATGCCCTCCGGGCTTTCCAGATCAGGTATCACGGCAAATTTTCTTCTGTGTAGCCAGTGGTAGGTCATCACGTTAAGTAGCACGCACCACACACCGATGTCCCATAATACGGCCACAAAAAAACCATGCTTTTCACGCACCTCGTTAAAGCCATCAAGAAATATGTCCTTCAAACTTTTGCCGCGCAGATCCTGCAATGGTTCAGGTACGGCCTCTGGCCCAACTTCCATAAAGCTGCGAATACACTCCCACTGGCGCATGGCCGCAACGCCTGGGCCGGGGCTGACCATCATCAGCCAGCCTTCCTTGTTCTTATGGTAGGGCTGATCAATCTCGTGGGCGTAGGGGAACCACAAAATCAGGCCGCCCATTTGCGCGGCCCCGAACTGACCAATCATGGTCGCGCTCGGGGCTATGGCATGCACCCGCTCCCAGGGTACCGTCCACTCCTCTCCATCTGGAGTAGTAATACGCACTTCTCGGCGCTGGCGGTGAAAGCGTAGCGGAGGGGCTAGTGGGCGACGATAGAGGCCAATAAACAGGCTCCAGCCAAATCCCATTAGTAGCAGGCCTCCTATAAAGATCATGACAGCAGCCACATAAAGCTCTACCACCAGTGCAGAAACCATGACGGAAAGAAAAATTACCGTACCGATATGATTTGTCGCCCACGCGCCAGCCAAAGAGAGGCTGCCAATATCCAGATAGGTGTCATTCTTGCGCCATATCAGACTCAATATATCGGACGCAGGCTGGCCGGTAGGAATGGGTAAGGGGGAAAGGTATTCCTGCTTCCATAGAAAGCCTTTTCCCACCTTTCCGGCAGGGGATGTCATGTGCTGCTCCTGGGTTGTAATGCGTTTTGACTCAATACGATTCTCATGGGCTGCTCATCGCTTGGCAGGGCAACGTCATCGCTACGGTGCTCGGTAACCTCACCGTCGTATACGATATAGCGCATACCGCGCTCGCCACCAATGATCGGCTGCGCCTCGTCCAGCGTGCCCGTCAGCATGGCGATGGGGCTGTGATAGCGCACCTGAACCTCCACATGCTGGTTGCGCCTTATATGCCGAACAGGGCCTTTCAGTCTTAACCCCATACCCTCCTGAATGGGCAGCCATTCGCTTTGCATGGCGTCCAGCCATTCCTGGGTAATGTCGCTGACTGCTTGTTTGGACTGGACAATGATGATCTTGATACCAACCC
>JBKBSI010000346.1:0-1434 GCA_046291745.1 Pseudomonas sp.
AAGCCGCGGCCATTCTCGGGGCGCGATGTACGGCACAGAACGGTGATGCCGTCGCGTTTGGCCTCGTGCCAGGTCAGGCGCACGGGCTTGGGAGCGTATTCGGGGTTCGGGTCCATGGGATGTTGCAGAGCGGTGAGTACCACCAGCGTATTCATCGGTGCGTAGAGCTCGATGTAATCCCCTGCACTTGAATTACCCTGCACAAACTGGAAAGCACCCTCTGCATCCACGTTGATCCGGCTGAACAGATTCAGAGTCATCAGCAGGTCCTGCTGATTGAGGTTCCACTTGCCCATTTCCACCAGCAGGTTGTCGTGGCCGTTGCGGTAAAAACCGTTGCGCAGTTCCTGATAGCGGCCCTGGCCGTATTTCCCGGCAGTTTCCTGGGCATTCAATACGCCGCCGAAGCTGTCATGCCAGCCGCAGGTGTCCGCCGTGATAGCGGCCAGCACGCGTCCCATGTCCGAGTACAGGCAATGCCCGGCGGTCAACTTGGCGGTGTGTTGGCATTTCAATGAGTCGGGCAGATTCAGCCGTTCGCTCTTTTCCTCGGCATTCAACAGCATCAGGCTGACGTTGGCGCCGCCCTCAATATCTGTAATGCGCAGCAGCTGGCCACGCTTGATTACAAAGGATGTATGGCCGCCCCCCGGTAGCAGTTCTTCATACAGGGTAGGGCGAAGGGTCAGTTCGGCAGTCATGCAAGGCTCCTTACGCTGCGGAATTAAGGTTGCGAGCGATATGCTCGGGTAACGAGGCCACAGCTGCGCGGGCCTGGAGCCGGTCGCTGTTCAGTGGAATGTCATAGGTGATGCGCGCGCCGTAGGCATTGGGTGCGGTGGGATCAATGCGCGGCTTGTCGAACACCATCAGCCGGGTGCCGAGCGTGAAGCCTTCAGACAGGTCATGGGTGACCATGAAAACCGTCAGCCTGGTTTCCTGCCAGAGCTCCAGCAGCAGGGCATGCATGTCCTTGCGAATGCCGGGGTCCAGTGCGCCGAAGGGTTCATCAAGCAGCAGGATGCGAGGCTTCATGATCAGCGCCTGGGCGATGGCCAGGCGCTGCTGCATACCGCCGGACAGCTGGGCGGGGTATTTTTTTAGCGCCTGGCCCAGGCCCACCTTTTCCAGTATGGCGATAGCCTCTTCACGGGCCTGACGCTTGCTTGCTCCGAAGAGCCTGCCGAACAGTGGCGCACGGGGCAGTTCGAGCCCGAGGGTTACGTTATTCAGCACCGTCAGGTGGGGCAGTACCGAATAGCGCTGGAATACGACACCACGGCTGGCGTCAGGCTCGTTCGGCAGGGCCTCGCCATTGAGCAGAATCTTGCCGCGGCTTGGCTGCTCCTGGCCGAGCAGCATGCGCAGAAAGGTGGACTTGCCGCAGCCGGAGGTGCCGACCAGCGTGCAGAACTCGCCCTCTGCTATGTTCAG
>JBKBSI010000347.1:0-1338 GCA_046291745.1 Pseudomonas sp.
TCGTCACTAGACATCAAAATTCGGTTCATCCCCGCGGGTGCGGGGAACGCGGCATCGCGGTACCTGAAGGCATGGAGATCGCCGGTTCATCCCCGCGGGTGCGGGGAACGCTGCCAGTTTGGCCACAGCCTCGATGTTCTGTTCGGTTCATCCCCGCGGGTGCGGGGAACGCTCTGGATCGAACCTGGATTTTCGGAACTGAACCGGTTCATCCCCGCGGGTGCGGGGAACGCGCAGGGCTGCCCTGCAGTGCTGGCATGACCGGCGGTTCATCCCCGCGGGTGCGGGGAACGCACGACCACAGGTAGATGCGTCAGGCCCATCTCCGGTTCATCCCCGCGGGTGCGGGGAACGCCGGTTAATGAAGCCCTGATTGCGGCCCATGATCGGTTCATCCCCGCGGGTGCGGGGAACGCGTGCGCAGGGGTGTTGACGCGGTACGTACCGGCGGTTCATCCCCGCGGGTGCGGGGAACGCTGCCGCAACGATCCAGCGCTCTGGCGGTTCCGCGGTTCATCCCCGCGGGTGCGGGGAACGCCCGGCCAGCCGAATGGTTCGGTCCTGAGAACGCGGTTCATCCCCGCGGGTGCGGGGAACGCGTAGATGTTCGTTCATGGGTCTCTCCTTTGGTCGGTTCATCCCCGCGGGTGCGGGGAACGCTCTTTTTTATTTCCTACTGATCCGTATAAAGACGGTTCATCCCCGCGGGTGCGGGGAACGCCGCAGCAGGTGATATCTGAGAAGTCTCATCCTCGGTTCATCCCCGCGGGTGCGGGGAACGCCCTGCCGGAATATGATTCGCTTCAAGCCGTGGCGGTTCATCCCCGCGGGTGCGGGGAACGCGTGACCATGAGCGACAGCCAGGCAGTAGACAGCGGTTCATCCCCGCGGGTGCGGGGAACGCTAAACCAGACCGATAAGCCCCGGCCCCAAAATCGCCCCGATCACCGCCGCTGGCGCAACAACAGAAAACCCCAGCATGCCTATAAAGGTAATACCCGCAAACCACTTAAGGAAAGTCAGTATCCATTCTGGGAACTCTTTCCATTCACAATACTCAAGCGCCGACTCTGTAAGTCGGTAGGCGAAATTTGTTTTTTGGTGGGTCATGCTGAGCGTTGCACCTATGAAAATAAAAAACATTATCAACCCAGCGAGCACATCGTGCCAGAGGCTCGACCCTGTACCCTTCCCAGACCAAATAGAAGCAAGTATGGAAATCACCAGAAACAGGGCAAATATTCCATTTGCAATTGTCGTGTTATACGGACGTGCCTTGTGCGACCACTCCAGCAAAGGCTCTTCATATTTATACTTCCCTTCCAGCTGAGGCGGCAG
>JBKBSI010000348.1:0-1310 GCA_046291745.1 Pseudomonas sp.
GGTAGCGTTCGGGTCATCTGCAGTGCTGAGCCCCGTCACAAGCAGCGCCAGGGTTAATATTTCCCTCTCACTGTTTGCGACTACGTCTCAGGATAACCGCCACTCGGCCAGATAATTGGTCGGGTGGTTGATTTTTATTTATGTTAGCGCTACCCTACTGCACCCTTTTTCACACAACCTGTGAACTTTTGGTTGAGTCAGGTAGCTGTCAGACGGAGTAAATTTGGATGGCCCGTATTGCAGGCGTCAACATCCCGGATAACAAACATACTGTTATCTCTTTGACCTATATCTTTGGTATCGGTCAAACCAAAGCACAGCAGATCTGTGCTGCAACTGGTATTGCACCAGATGCGAAAATCAAGGATCTCAGCGAGGAGCAGGTTGACCTGCTGCGCACCGAAGTGGGCAAGTCAAACACTGAAGGTGACCTGCGTCGTGCGGTCAACATGAACGTCAAGCGTCTTATGGATCTTGGTTGCTATCGTGGTCTGCGTCACCGTAAGGGCCTTCCGGTCCGTGGTCAGCGCACCAAGACCAACGCTCGTACCCGTAAGGGTCCGCGCAAGCCGATCCGTAAGTAATCGCGAAGGAATATACAGATATGGCTAAGCCTGCTGCTCGTGTACGTAAGAAAGTAAAAAAGACGGTGGTTGATGGGATCGCCCACATCCACGCGTCTTTCAACAACACCATCATTACCATTACCGACCGTCAGGGCAACGCTCTGAGCTGGGCGACTTCTGGTGGTTCCGGTTTCCGTGGTTCGCGTAAAAGCACCCCCTTTGCTGCCCAGGTTGCAGCAGAGCGTGCTGGTCAGGCTGCTCTGGAATACGGTCTGAAAAACCTCGACGTTAATGTGAAGGGCCCAGGCCCGGGTCGTGAATCAGCTGTGCGTGCTCTGAACTCTTGTGGTTACAAGATCAGCGGCATCACTGATGTCACCCCCATCCCACATAACGGCTGTCGCCCGCCTAAAAAGCGCCGCGTGTAACCAGGAGACGGAAATGGCTAGATATATTGGTCCCAAATGTAAACTGTCTCGTCGCGAAGGCACTGATCTGTTCCTCAAGAGCGGTGCACGTGCTCTTGAATCCAAGTGCAACCTGGAGAGCCCTCCTGGTGTGCATGGTCAGCGTCGTGGTCGTCTCTCTGAGTACGGCACCCAGCTGCGCGAGAAACAAAAAGTACGCCGTATCTACGGCATCCTCGAGCGTCAGTTCAGCAACTACTACAAGGAAGCTGCCCGTTTGAAGGGTGCTACCGGCGAGAACCTGCTACAACTGCTCGAGCGTCGTCTGGATAACGTT
>JBKBSI010000349.1:0-265 GCA_046291745.1 Pseudomonas sp.
CGCAGAAACACCGACTTATATCCTGCACTCTGCATCTGTTCAGACAGATTTCCAGGGCTTCGATGTAACCTTCGGTATTGCCAACCTGTTTGATAAAGAGCCGCCAAAAGGTTCTCCAGCTGGCGTACGTACCGCTGGTAATGCGATCCTGTACTCTCAGTACGATTTCTACGGTCGCAGAGCCTTCCTGAACGTGTCTTATAACTTCTAATTGTTATAAGCTGATGTTCAGCAGCTAATAAGCCCCGGCGTTATGCCGGGGCTT
>JBKBSI010000349.1:275-1015 GCA_046291745.1 Pseudomonas sp.
GTCCTGGCGTGGTGGTAACGCCGGACGAATTAGCCGAAACTCTGGTGAACGAGCTGGAAGACGAAGCTTAAGCCAGCGGCGCTATCTGTTGGCTGTGGTGGTTAGCAGGTGACTTGGAGGTGAAAGTCCTCTACACACCCGGCAAGGGGAAGTGTTAGCTGAACGGCAAGGGTGCCTATCGTGAGGTAGGATCTGAAGGAAGCTGAAAGCAAAATGCTGGCCTGACGAACAGGAAGCGGTTTAGGCGTTGCAGCAGGGTAAGGTGGCCATTATCACCAAAGCCCAATACTTGCACGGAATGCTGTAACGTAAAGCCGACAGGCATAAGCAGGAAGGTCGCGCGAATTACCCCGGGAGGTCTGATGGTCTGCCAAAGTGCTACTAACATCGGAAGGTGTTGGGATGGGCCATCAGAAGTCAGCCGAGGCCGTAGTAGTGCTGCTAACCAACAGCATGAAGGGCTGAACATGTTTAACCGTGATTAGGACATTGGACCTCGATGCTGATTGATGATGCACAAGCGCAGGAAACTGCGGCCATGAATAGCAGATGCGAACAGAATTCGCCGACGCGGCATTATGGTGCTGAAATTAACACGGCGGCCAATGGGCGAACGAAAGCGGAAGTACCGTTGACGATGGAAGCGGTGATAACCCGAGATAACCTGATGCTGGCGTATCAGCGAGTGGTGGAGAACAAAGGTGCTGCAGGGGTTGATAACCTGCATGTATCGGACTTGA
>JBKBSI010000034.1:0-7836 GCA_046291745.1 Pseudomonas sp.
CCGACAATCTTGCTGAACTGCTGTTGCTGCGCCAGCCGATGCAGTAACTCTCCGCCGCCACAGCCCAGATCCAGTACCGCGCGGGCCTGGCTGTCGAGCAGGTGTTCCACAACCGTGTCCAGGCGCTCGGCATGCAGGCTACTTTCCTGATAACGGCCTCTCATGATGGCGAGGGTTCGCATTGTTCAGACAGGTGGGCATCACAACTCATGGACTCAGTGTAGACAATGGCGGTAGGCGGTGCGGATAGCGGCATGGATGAGGTGGCTCGTAGCGGATCAGCGGGCATGATACCTGCTCGAGGGAGCAGGCGTCGCGCAATAGCGGTGGTAACAGGTCAGTCTTTCAGACTATCGATATAGCACTGTAGTTCGGCATGCTTTTCGGCGGTGATCAGCAGGCCGAGCTTGGTCCGGCGCCAGAGCACGTCCTCGGCGGTCTGGGCCCATTCGCGTCTGACCAGGTAGTCCACCTCGCGGGCATACAGGCTGGCGCCGAAGCACTGGCCAAGACCTGTCATGTCTGAACAGCCGTCCAGTATCTGCTCGGTCAGGGTGCCGTAAGTTCTGACATAGCGTTTGAGCTGAGCTTCGGGTATCCAGGGGTAGCGCTGGCTGTAGCGCGCCCCCAGCTCGGCGTGATCGTTGAAATCGCCGCCGGGCAGTCTGGCTTCGCGGGTCCAGGCCGGCTTGGCAGTGGGGAAGTACTGGCACAATTTGTCCAGGGCTGCCTCGGCCAGCTTGCGGTAGGTGGTTATTTTGCCGCCGTAGATCGATAACAGTGGCGCGCCCTGTTTGGCATCCAACTCAAAGGCATAGTCGCGCGAGGCCTTTTGTGCTGAAGTGCTTTCATCGTCCATCAGCGGGCGCACCCCGGAAAAGCACCAGACCACATCGTTACTGCTGATCGGCTGCTTGAAGTGAGCGTTCACTACCTGGATCAGATACTCGCTCTCTTCGGCGGAGATGGCGACCTGGGCAGGGTCGCCCTGGTAATCCACATCGGTAGTGCCGATCAGTGAGAACTGATCCTCATAGGGAATGACGAAGACGATACGGCCGTCCTCGTTCTGCAGAATATAAGCTTGGTCCTCGGCATGCAGGCGTGGCACCACAATATGGCTGCCCTTGACCATGCGAATCGGTTTGGGCTTGCTCTGGCCCAGGGCTTCGCCGAGTACACGGCTGACCCAGGGGCCCGCAGCGTTGACCAGCGCGCGGGCGTAATAGTGCTGCTGCTCGCCGTTGGCTAGGTCGGCCACCGTGATCTGCCAAAGATCCTGCTGGCGCACCGCGGATACGCAGCGGCTGCGGGTCAAGATGCGGGCTCCGCGGTCAGCCGCCGCTCTCGCGGTCAGCACCACCAACCGGGCATCGTCGACCCAGCCGTCGGAGTATTCGAAGCCGCGATTGATGTGCTGGGCCATCGGACCTTGCGGATCAAAACGGATGCCCTTCGAGGCCGCCAGGCGTTCGCGCTTGGCCAGGTTGTCGTACAAGAACAGACCGATGCGGATCATCCATGCCGGGCGCAGGTGCGGACGGTGCGGCAGCCTGAAGCGCATCGGCCACATGATATGCGGCGCATTCTTCAGTAGCGCTTCGCGCTCAGCCAGGGCCTCGCGTACCAGGCGAAACTCGTAGAACTCCAGATAGCGCAAACCTCCGTGAATCAGCTTGCTGCTGCGCGAGGAGGTGGCGGAAGCCAGGTCATCCATCTCACAGAGGATAACGCTCAGGCCCCGGCCAGCCGCGTCCATAGCTATGCCACTGCCATTGACGCCAGCGCCAATGATAAAGATGTCGTGGATTTCGTGCTGGGTCATACCGCAGATGTCCTGGTAATGCAGGCCCCCGCAAGGGTCAACAGGTTGTATTAGGCACCAGATTAACGATGCTGGCTGCCGTGGTCGATCTGCTTCCAGTCCGCAGGCGTTACTCAGCTAGTCGGAAGTCGATGCGTGCCCCGCTCGTCGCCTGAAGGGTCAAAAATACAATTATATTGACCCGCTTTCCGCTGTTTTGTAGCTTCTTGCGCTAATCCTTCATAAACTTGCCGCCTAATTGCGCCGCTACGCTGACCAGCTTCGGTTGGTACAGGCGAGGAATCAAGATACAAGAGCAAAGAATGTCGTCTAATACCCGTACCGCCGTACCCGCATCGCCCTCAGATCTCCGCGTTTTCAACCAGGCTATGGCTGGTTTTCTGCTCAAGGGCCACTTCCGCATGGCGGATGGACACAAGCCTGTTCCAGAGCGTGAGATCCCTGCTGATTTCAGTGGTATCTGTGTTGCCAGCATGCCGGATCCCGATTGTGACGAGCAGGTCATAGGCTACCTGCGCCAGCTGCAGACAACCCAGGTGCGTCTTGATTACTCCTACGATGCGGTTGATAACCATGGCAGCCGCTTTCTTGCGCGCCTGCTTGATCAGGGCTTCAAGGTCATGTTGCGGCTGATCCCGCCGTTGGATCAGGCGGCCAGCATGGCCAATGTCGAGACTCAGCAGCGCTGGCACGAGTTTGTTGATGCGGTGTTGCAACGCTTTGGTAGCCAGTTGGAATCGGTGGAGATTGGCAATACAGTCAACCGGCGGCGCTGGTCCGGTTATCGCACCCTGAACGACTTCATGATCGCCTGGCGCATCGCCCATGAGCTGGTACGCCGCCATGGTGTGACCTTGGCTGGCCCCAACGTGACGGATTTCGAACCGCCTTATAACGCAGGCTTTTTGTCAGTCATGAGTCGTCACGACTTGCTGCCCGACATCCATACCGACAACCTTTTTGCCGAGCGCAGTATCGAGCCCGAGCTATATGATCACAAGGTACTCGGTCGCCTTCTGGCAATCTGGCCCAAGTTCAATCTGGTCAAGAAGGCTCGCCTGCTGGGACGCTTGACCGAAGATTACGGTGTGGAACGGATCTACTCGACCACGGCTTTCTGGACCCTGTCGCGAATTGGCCGCAAGCTCTGCGATACCGAAATCAAGCAGGCTGACTATCTGGTGCGCTATATGGTATTGGCCGCGGTTTCCGGTGGCCTGCACCGCGCTTACTGGGGTCCGCTGGTGAGCCAGCGCGAAGGGCTGGTAGATGATGGTACCGGCCGTCCTGCGGCGCACGAACTGGTCACGCGCTATGACAGTAATGACGGAGTCCTGGCTGACTACCGTCTGCGTCCGGCTTTCTTTGCCATGGCGGCCTTCAACCAGCGCATACCTGGCGCCTTTTACCAGGGCAAACCGGTAGCTAGCGAAACCCTGCAGGTGCATGCCTTCACCCGCCCTGACGGCCAGACCATGCATGTGCTCTGGTGCTGTAATGGCAAGGTCGCGGTACTCTCCAAACTGTACTCGCCGGAGGTGCTGGCCCAGGCCCGTTGTGAAGATATCAATGGCGCTGAGATGCAAGCCTTGCCTTCGCTCGTTACCGAGGCACCAATTTATCTGAGCTGGCCGCAGGGCTGCGAGGTGCAGGCTGATCCGCAGGTCTGCGTACTGCCAGATCTCTGCGTGTATGGCAGTCGCGCACAGGGTCAGCATTATCACTTCTCCGATGGGCGCTGGCAGGGTGTGGTATTCGCAGCCAGCCAGGCCGATGCTGACCTGTTGATCGAGCGCTTGCACCCCGAGCATATTGCTGGGCCGTCGAAGAACGTCATGCTGCGCAAGGCGCGCAATGTTATCTGGCGAGTGGCGGATCCACGCAACCCAGAACGCTGGCTGGTCGCCAAGAAGCCCAACAGGCTAAGGCTGAACAAGCGCATTACCGACTATTTCAAACCCAGCAAAGCGGCGCGTAGCTGGAACGGCGCGAATCAGTTGCTGCGTGCTGGCCTCGGCTCACCACTGCCGGTAGCCTATTTTGAACGAGCCGATGGCAAGGACACCCTGAACAACTGGTACGTCTGTGAGTACGCCGGTGAGGTGCCGTCGGTGAAGGAGTTTTTCAGTGCCTACGCCCGTGGAGAAAAGACTTTCAAGGGCGCTACTCGCGACGAGTTCTTCAAAGCGTTATGCCCGTTCCTGCTGCGCTTGCACAAGGTAGGCGTGTATTTCCGCGACCTGACTGGCGGCAATATTCTGGTGCACCAGGCAGAGGATGGCAGCCTAGGTTTCTCGCTGATTGATACCGCCAGAGCGCGCTTTCATCCGCATTCGACGCGGCTTCCCGAGCGTCTGTCGGACTTGAAGCGAACCTGTTACAAGCTCGACTGGGAATCCCGTACAGCCTTTATGGAGCTGTATTTGGGCGCGCTGGGCAAGCGCTTTCACCTGCTGTACCGGCTGCCGTTTCACTACTTCGACTTCAAGATGAATACCAAGCG
This sequence comes from Pseudomonas sp., assembly GCA_046291745.1. Taxonomy (GTDB): domain Bacteria; phylum Pseudomonadota; class Gammaproteobacteria; order Pseudomonadales; family Pseudomonadaceae; genus Halopseudomonas. The sequence continues at coordinate 4,329 of JBKBSI010000034.1, forward strand.
CCTGCTCAAGGGCGAGAGCTGGCGCAAGGTCCCGGCAACGCCGACTGTTAGTTAACTGCGTTTACGCAAGGTGTAGACGCGCCACATGGCGTATCCGGGCAAAAAATCGGAGTGACCGAGAATCTCGAAGCCCGCCTTGGCGAACTCGCCTTCTATGGTTGCCCTGTTGATGACAAAGCGGTTGCGGTTCTTGTCGGTGCCACCCTCTTTGGCGCGCCTGGCCTCCAGCTTGCGGCGCCGCCAGGACTTCAGGTTGCCATCTACCCAAAGGGATATGATCAAGGTATCGCGGGTAACCCGATGGAACTCGCGCAGCATCGTCAGACGGTGCTTGCTCTCGGCCATATGATGAATCAGGCGCATGCAAAAAATGCAGTCGACAGCGTTGTCACCCAGATCAATATCAAATGCCGAGGTCTGAAAAGCCTTTACCCGAGCCACCACGTCGGCAGGCTGGGCTGCCTGGGCGACGGTGATCATGTCAGCCGAATTGTCGGCAGCCAGTATGGCGCGATTGGGCTGGCTCGCCAGTAGTGGCCAGAAACGCCCCGCACCGCAAGGCAGGTCTAACACCAGGCTGGGCTCCCCGGCACGTTTCAGCGCCGTGCTGGCGAGACGCATGTCGCGCCAATGTGAAAGGCGCCGCGCCAGGCCATCCTGATGCTTGCGCAGGTAGTTGAGAGAGTGTGATTGGTCGTATTTTTCCGAGAATTCGAGTTTGATTGGCGACTGATTGGCCATGGCAGGTACTCCGATGGGGGAATACCCTTAACTTAAGGTTGGCGGCGTCAAGGTCCTGTCAAAGGGATGTGAAAGAAACGTTAAATCCGCTCAAAAAGATACTCGAAAGCAGCTTCCCTGCTCAGGCGTGCTGCTCAGGCTTATCTTCCAGCCCTGATGCAAGCAAATCCGCTTGACCAGCGACAGCCCCAATCCAAGACCTTCGCCCCGGCCGTGGTCACCACGGAAGAAAGGTTCAAACAACAGACCCTGGTCGCTCTCGGTGATGCCAATGCCCTGATCCTGAACCTCAAAGCCGTTGGCCTGCAGGCGCAAATGCACGGTGCCTGCATCGCTGTAATGCATGGCATTGCGCAGCAGGTTGGACATCACCGTACGCAGTAGGGTGCGGTTAACGTTCAGTTGACTATCACTATCGCCCGTCAGCTCAAGGCGCAGGCCCTTGGCGCGCATGGCTGGGTCCCAGATGCTGTATTGCTCCCGGGCCATGTCCTTGAGGCTGACACTGCCACCTAGGTGATCTTCCCGGGGTTTGCTGCGTGCCAGCATCAGAAAGGTTTGCACCAGGTCCAGCATCTCTGCGGTCGCTCGACTGATGCGTGCAACCTGTCCGGCCTGACGTGCTGACAGGTTGCCGGTCTCGAGCATTTCACAGGAGGTGGCAATGATCATCAGCGGGGTGCGCAGTTCATGACTGACGTCGCTGGTAAACAGCTGCTCACGCTCCAGCGTTTGGCGCAACTGGCTCAAGGTTTTATCAAAGGCGGAGGCAAGGTCGCCGACCTCGTCCTCGGCATAGTCCGGGGCCAGGGCAGGGGCGTGCTGATGAATCTGGTCGCGGTGCTGCACCTGCTGTGCCAGCCGAGCAACTGGTGCCATGACATAGCGCGCCATCAACAGCCCGAGCGCCGCGGCTCCGGCGATGCTGAGCAGAAAGCCGCCGAGTACCACTCTGAATATGGTGCGTTCCCGCGCCTCGAACTCGTGTTGCTCCTGAAGCAACATATAGCGTTGGCCATCTTGATCACGGACAAAGGCATAGTAAGCCTCGTCGCCATCGACCAGCTCGGTGAAACCAGGTTGCAGGTCGGCAAAGGCGGGCGGCATCGCGTAGGCAGGTAGGTGGCTAGCGTAAAAGCGGGTGGCGATATCCAGGCGCGGATGTTTGCCCAACGGCAGCTCTTCGGCCAGAACCACATCCAGCTCGCGCTCAAGTTGATCGGATACCAGGTGTTTCTCAACTACATGCACTACGACCACAATTCCCAGGGAAAAAATGCCGCTGACCAGCAGCGTCATCAGGGTGAACGCCAGGGTAATGCGATGGGAGAAAGTGAGCTTAGAGGCCACTGTCGCCCCTGGCCAGCCTGAATCCCACGCCGTGTACGGTATGCAGCAGGGCCTCGTCAAAGGGCTTGTCGATGACCTGGCGTAGTGAGTGAATATGGCTGCGCAGGCTGTCACTATCAGGTACTGCATCGCCCCAGAGCGCCTCTTCCAACTCGCTGCGCCGGACGATGGACGGGCTCTTCTGCATCAGCAATGCCAGTAGCTTGAGCCCTATGGGGTTAAGCTTCAGCGGTACCTCGGCGCGGTGAATTTCCAGGGTATCCAGATCGTAGGTCAGGTCGGCCACCTGCAGCAGCCTCCTAAGGCTCGGCTGGCTGCGACGCAAAACCGCTTCAATCCGCGCCACCAGCTCGGACAGGGCAAAGGGCTTGATCAGATAGTCGTCAGCGCCGCTGTTAAGCCCCTTGATCCTGTCACTCAAGGCATCCCGGGCGGTCAGCATGATGATCGGCGTATCCATCCTGGCTTCCTCGCGTAACTTGCGGCAGACCTGATAGCCATCCATACCCGGCAGCATGATATCCAGTACCAACAGATCATAGGGCTGGGTCAGAGCCAGATGCAGACCACCCAGACCGTCCCGTGCGCAATCCACGGTGTAGCCCTTGAGCGTCAGATAATCGAGCACATTGGTGAGGATGTCGCTGTTGTCTTCCACTACCAGAATACGCATGGACTGCTAATACCGGATTGGCCGTTGGATTGGAGCATTATAGGCTCATGCGAATCCTGCGGCACAGGCGAGTCATACTTGGATATAAAGCGCAAAGGCGGTATTGCGCAGAGTCCCCGGCGGCCGAGCCCTTGGCTCTGCCGCCGGGGTAAGGTGCTATTTACTGAATTACTGCTTTGATCTGGCTGCTGCTGTATACCAGTTCTACCGGAACATCCCCTGCATCGACGCTATCAAATGTGCCGGCGATCCTGGCTCCGGAAAGCAGTACGAACTCCTCACCGCTCGCAGGCGTGTGCTCGGAGAAGTCCAGCTTTAATGAGCCGCCGTCAATAAACAGTGTTTGGCTTACCGCTACCTGGTTCTCGTCCTCGTCCATACGCAGCGTGAGCATGCCAGCTTCCAGAGTCAGGTTACCCTGGATCTCCAGCGCGCCCTCGGCGGTAACGGCAAGGTTGCCATCTTCGATATAGAGGTCACCAGTACCGAATGCCGAGGTGGAGCCTGCTTCCAGAGTCCCTTCCTGTACCAGGGTGCCACCGGAGTAGGTGTTGTCGCCTTGCAGCGTCAGATGGCCGCTGCCGGTTTTGCTCAGGCGGCCCTCTCCACTGATGTCGTTTCTCCACCAGTCCCTAACGTGGAAGCCGCCCTGGCTGGCATCCATATCAACGGTCACGTCGCCAAGAAAGGCGCCATAGCCGTCTGCAGCAGTTACCAGGTCAAGTCGGCCCCAACCATTGGTGC
>JBKBSI010000034.1:7846-21466 GCA_046291745.1 Pseudomonas sp.
GGTAGCCCGAATCGATAGAGGTGGTGTACAGCACTGCACGGCGCTGCTCGGCTGACAGGTAAGGCTGACGGGTGGCCAGCAGCGCTTCGGCGCCTTCGGGCACAATCGGCGCCTGACCTGCTTTGGCAGGATCCTGGGGCAGGCCGTAGGTCATGCGGAAGCGATACAGCTCTTTGTTGAGCTCGTTGTCATCATACTGGCTGGTGTCAAACACCTCGGTATTGATGTGGGAGCCATCAATCAGTCCACGCTCGTTCTCCATTGGGCGGTGAGCAAACGCGTACAGATCCATTCCTTCGTCTGCCGCCATGCGGCCGAAGAAGCTCTGAGCGTTGTTGTAGGCTGCAGTGGCTTCGTCAAGGATATCCGGCCGGCTCAATGCCGAGCTGGCGACGATCATGGCATGGATACGCCCACCTATGACGTCTACCGGCGAGTGCATACCCGCCAGAATACGGCTCTCGCCCAATTGTGCGCCGCGTGTCAGCATTTCCGAATAGCGCTGCGGCAGTGCATAGGCATAAGCCATGGCGGCCAGGTAGCCAGCATTGGTGTGGCCGCTCGGATAACCACCATCCTTGCGACGATTTTCACCCTCTACGCTATACAAGCCCTTGTCGTGATCGCCGGTGCTGTGCGGGCGTCTTGCGCACATCAGGCCGGGCACCACGCTGACGCTGGTAACGTACTCGTCGACAATATGGCTGCGCACCGTGCCATTGCTCTCTGTGCAGGCATAAGCCTTGTTGGTGCCCAGATGTTGTATGGCACCGGCGTCATCCATTCTCCAGGGTCGCGGCGTTGAGAAGATGTACTTGGACGCGTTGGTCGATGCTGGTGAGCGCTGGCGGAAGGCATCAACAAGATTTACTACGGCGCCCAATTCGGAGTTCTTCTGACCAGCCCAGAGAATGCCGTCGTTTACGCCCGGCATGTAGTTCTTGTCGCGCAGTACCTGATCGGTGGTGGGCACGGGCACATCGGTAAAGGCCCCCGAGTTTGCCACGTAGGCTTCGGTCAGCGGGCCGTAGCCATCGATAACGCTGTAGTTCTTCGAGCGTACATCATCAAGGAAGGCAAGGATTGCCTGGTCGTCGGATCGCTCTTTTGTTACCTCGACAACATAGTCTATGTTCGCCTTCCAGACAGCGGCATCGAGTATCGGATCATCCAGATAAGTGTTCGGGCCATCCCCTGAAGCATTTTGTTGATACTGCTCTGAGGTGCCGCGCCAGATGTTGTTGATGTCGCGCAGCAAGAAGGCCATCGGATTCTCATCCAGCGACCAGCGCGCAGTACCATCTGCATTGTTGTCCGCGTAGCGCACGGCAGGCAGCGGATACAAAGTCTCGGGCAGGGCCACTGTGAATTCGCTGCCCATGCCCTCGGGTTTGGCTGGCTTTTCGATGACTGGCGGCGTTCCAGCTGAATCATCCCGGTCTGAACTACTGCTGCCGAAACACCCTGCCAAAGCCACGGCGATGGCGGCGGCTAATGCCAGCCGCACTGGCAGGCCTGCAATCAGTTGGTTGGATTTCATTTGATGTTCACTTCTGTTGAGGATCTTGAGAATTGAAAGTCCGGCCAGACTGCAAAACTCAGCTGCCGCAATCCGTCCGGAGAGCGAGACTATAGGGTGCTTCTATTACGAATCTGTTTCAGTTGTGAATATTTCTCAAAATGATTTTGATCGCTCTATTGCGGGGCTTTTGGCGGAATTGGTAGCTGCAGTAACTGAGGGAATGTCCTGTTTCGTGGGGGGTGACACAAAGCCTCAGTCCATGCCTGCTAATCTAAAAAATACTGATCATGATCGGTACTATTTCCGGTACTGCATATCAACCCGGCCAGTTAGCGTTGAAACCACCGTGAACTCGGAGGAAAATGCAGTTTCTATTGGTTCGTGCCGCTCACCAGCTTTTGGGGGATGCCCATCGCAAGCAAGGTAATTGCCAGATTATTAATCACATGAGAGACAGCCCATGACCGAAGCAACACAGCCTCAACCCAACACCCTGTTCATTGAAGTCAGCGGAGCTGGTCTACCCGAGGTGGATGGCCTGTATGTACCTTCCGAAGCGCCTCCTGTCATGTCAGATGCCGGGGTACTCTCCACTCAGGGCTACTGGAACGGCAAAATGGCGTGGGACCGCGCCGATGGCAAGGCCGCCAGAAGCCCGGCGATTTCCTACTCCATCGGCTTCAAGTCCTGGCGTATTTGTCGGCTTGATGGTCATCTTGCTTATGAGATCACGTGCGAAGACCCACTTCCGCCCACAGACCGGCAGTGGAATGTTTACAAGATGGGTGTTGCGCCTGCGCCCAAGGTGGTAATCCATAACGCTGATCCGCGATAACCCGGTCCGCCATCCGCTTTTTGAACAGGCCGGAGTACGCATGACCAGTGCCGCAATTGAAGAGAAAGCCCGCCTCGAAGACTGCCAGGCCAGCATACGCCAAGCGCTTACCGAGATTGACTCGCGACTGAACTACTATGCGCAGGAGATCAAGACCCGCAAGGAATATATGTGGGAGGCTCGGCGCGACATGGATCATATCGAAAAGATTGCCGTACGCCAGACCGTAGAGCAGACCCTGGATTCCGCCGAAGTACTCAAGGCGCAGCATACCAAGCTGCTCAAGCTGATGCGCTCACCCTACTTCGGGCGCTTCGATTTTCGTCGGGACGGCGAAGACCAAGACATGCCTGTGTATATCGGGGTGCATCATTTTCGCGACGAGGCCGCTCGGGAAACCTTGGTTTACGACTGGCGGGCGCCGATCTCCTCCATGTTCTACGACTTCGAAACCGGCCCAGCGCATTATCAGGCGCCAGCGGGGGAGGTTGCAGGGCAGCTTGGGCTGAAGCGCCAAATGCGCATTCGCGAAGGTGTACTGGAGTTCGTACTCGAGTCTGGCGTCAATATCGTTGATGACGTGCTGCAAGACGAGCTCAGCCGTGCCAGCAACGACGAAGGTATGAAGAATATTGTCGCGACCATTCAGCGCGACCAGAATGCCATTATCCGCAATGACGATGCCCACACGCTGATTATCCAGGGGGTGGCCGGTTCAGGCAAAACCTCAATCGCCTTGCACCGCATCGCCTACCTGCTGTACCGCTTCAAGGACACCCTCAGTTCTGACGATATCCTGATTATCTCGCCCAACCGCGTGTTCGCCGATTATATTGGCAACGTTCTGCCAGAGCTCGGTGAGGAGCAGGTAGCCGAGATTGGTATGGAAGATCTGGCGGCAGAACTGCTGGATCACCAGTACCGTTTTCAGAGCTTCTTCGAACAGACCTCGGCGTTGCTGGAAAAGGATGACGAGGTGCTCAAGGCGCGTATCTCCGGCAAAGCTTCGTTGGAGTTCCTGCGCAAGATCGATGCCTTTGTCGAGCATCTGGAGGCCAGCTCGTTCCAGGCCGTCGATTGGCGCACCGGGCGCAAGATTGTGCCGGACTGGTTCTTTGCCGAGACCTGGCAAAAGCACCGGGGCACTGCACTTACCGAACGCATCGCCCGCGTGCTGAGCGCTGCTCAAAGCCAGATCGGCATTCATTACAACTACGATCTGCGCACCGATGAACGTCAGTCGTTGCGCGAGGCTATACGTGGCATGGTCCGCAAAGTCACTTTGCGTCAGGCTTATCAGGGTCTGTTTGAATGGATGGGGCAGCCCGAGTTGTTCAAGGCCTCAGGTGGCAAGCTCGAATACGCCGATGTATTTCCACTTATTCATCTCAAGATGCGGCTGGAAGGTATCAATAACCTGCGCCGTCGCGTCAAGCACCTGCTCATCGACGAGATGCAGGATTACACCCCGGTCCAGTACTCGGTACTTGATCGCCTGTTCTCCTGTCGCAAGACCGTGCTCGGCGACGCCACCCAGTCGGTCAACCCTTACACCAGTTCGAGTGCCGAGCAGATCCGCCAAGGTCTGCAGTCGGCTGCCAGCGTCAAACTCACCAAGAGTTACCGTTCAACCTGGGAGATCATGCAGTTCGCCTTGGCGATCTCGCCGAACCCCGAGCTGGAGGCCATGAAGCGCTACGGTGAACCGCCGCGCGTGGTGGAGTGCAAGCGCCCAGCGCAAATGGTTGCGCACCTGCGCGATGAGATCGAGGCCTTCAGTAACTCCGACCATCACAGCCTCGCCATCATCGCCAAGACACAGAAGCAGGCCGCGCGGTTGCACAAATCCCTCGCGGATGCCGGGTTTGGGGCTCGCCTGCTGGATGCGAGCAGCGCAGGGTTTTCAAGTGGAGTTCTGATCTGCACGGCACATCTGGCCAAGGGTTTGGAGTTTGATCGAGTTCTAATCGCCGATGTCAGTGCAGGCAACTACCGCACCGAGATGGACCGTAACCTGCTCTACGTAGCCTGTACCCGCGCCATGCACCGGTTGACGCTCTACACTGTGGGCGAGCCTTCGGCATTTTTGCCTGAGTCAGCACAAATTTGATGTAAAGAGATAGCGGCAGTTGAAACAGGCTTCCGGCACACATACCCCAGAAACCAAAAAGCCCTGAAAATCGCTAGGATAATCAGGGCTTTAGGTCTTGCTAATTTGGTGGAGCCGGGGGGATTTGAACCCCCGTCCGCCAGTCCGCCGCTATCGGTTCTACATGCTTAGCCATCTCTACTGAGTTAACTCCTCACCGCCCGAGTGGCAGGGTGTTTGGAGCGAGTTACGTAATGTTTAGCCGCTTCGCCCGTAACATACTAGGCGGCGATTCTGTTCTATATGACAATCATTTCGAGTTTACAGACATCCTCTAATGATTGCTGGAGCCGAAGCTACCAGAAGTGCGACTAGGCTGCTTACGCAGCTAGTTGAGCACCGTAATTGTCATCATTGGCAATTATATAGGTTTGCAACAGTTTATTTACGAGTTCTGTTACCAACTCGGCATGCCCCTCCAGTTTTGTAACCGTCGTCGAATCCAAATCGGCCCCAAAACCATCATGGTCTTCACTACAGACCCAATTGTACGCCAAAGGTTCCCTAGGCGATAGGGTAGGTAGGGTGGAACTAGGTAGGTTGAAATAATGCTCAAAAAAAACCCCGCAGAGCGGGGTTGAAATTGTTGCTATGCTTGGCCTTCGGGGCTGAAAAAGCAATTAAACAGCCCGTCATACCTAATAGGACTGAGCTTCATACTGAAGGTTCAATTTTTTCGAAAATATTTTTCCGCGGCGTCGGGTAGGGCTCAGCGACTGTTGTCGCGGACCACGCGCTGCTTCTCGCGGGCCCAGTCGCGTTCCTTCTCGACCTGACGCTTATCGAAGTCTTTCTTGCCGCGTACCAGGGCGATTTCGCATTTGACCAGGTGGTTCTTCCAGTACAGGGCCAGGGGCACACAACTGAAGCCCTTCTGCTGTACGCCGGTAATCAGCTTGTCCAGCTCGCGGGCATTCAACAGCAGCTTGCGCGTGCGCGTAGGGTCGGCGATGACGTGGGTGCTGGCGGTTTTCAGCGGGGTGATATGCCCGCCTAGCAGGAAGGCTTCGCCATCCTTGAGCAGAATATAGCTGTCGACCAGTTGTGCCTTGCCGGCACGCAGGCTCTTCACTTCCCAACCGGTCAGGGCGATGCCTGCCTCGAAGCGATCTTCAACGAAGTATTCGTGTTTGGCCTTCTTGTTCAGCGCGATGGTGCCGCTGTTGGCCTGGGGTTTCTTTTGATTGCTCATAGGCGGCGCATTATAGGGGTTGTGCGGCGCTTCGGCTACACGGGCCTTGTTCCCCCGCAGCAAAATCCGGACAATGCCCCTCTTTTTTCGCAGTGCAACGCGGTGATCTAGCATGGCCGGTGACACAAGTTCGATCCACGGTATCTGGGCCAGTCGCTGGGTGTTTATTCTGGCGGCCACAGGTTCAGCCGTAGGCCTGGGCAATATCTGGAAGTTTCCCTATATGGTCGGGGTGTACGGGGGCGGTGCCTTCGTGCTGGTCTACCTGCTATGTATCGCGCTGGTAGGGCTGCCGATCATGCTGGCTGAAACGGTCATGGGGCGGCGTGGCCGCCAAAGCCCGGTGAACACCCTGCGCAGCCTGGCGTTGCAAGCCGGGGCTTCGCCGCGCTGGTCCTGGGCGGCGGGTATGGGCATGGTCGCGGCACTGCTTATTCTGTCCTTCTACAGCGTGGTGGCAGGCTGGTCGCTGGATTACATCCTCGGCATGGGTCGCGGCGAGTTTGTGGCGATTGAAGGGGCTGCGGCTGGCGCGCGGTTCGGGCAACTGACTGATAATCCGTGGCGGCTGACCTTGTGGCACAGCCTGTTCATGTTGATCACCGGGGTGATTATTGCCCGCGGTGTGGTGGCAGGCCTGGAGAGGAGCCTGCGGATCATGATGCCGATGCTGTTTGTGCTGCTGGTCATCCTGCTCGGCTACAGCATGACGACCGGCTACTTTCTCCAGGGTCTGGAGTTTCTCTTTCACTTTGATCTGAGCGAGGTGCCAAAGGGTATCCTGGCGGCGCTGGGGCATGCGTTTTTCACCCTCAGCGTCGGCGTGGGCTCGATCATGGTGTTCGGCTCCTATATGCCGAAGAAGTCGTCGATCGGCAGCACTGTTATCACCGTCGCGCTGCTGGATACCCTGGTGGCCCTGACCGCAGGCATGGCGCTGTTCCCGATTGTGTTTGCTGCAGGCCTGGAACCCAGTGGTGGGCCGGGGTTGATGTTTGTCACCCTGCCAATCGCATTTGGCAATATCGCGTTTGGCCAGGTCTTTGGCTTGTTGTTCTTTGTACTGATTGCGGTGGCGGCCTGGAGTTCGGCGATCTCCATGCTTGAGCCCGCGGTAGCCTATTGGGTGGAGCGTAGTGGCCGCTCGCGGGCATTTATTACCACGTTGATTGCGGCGCTGTGCTGGTTGGTCGGTTTGTGCACGGTGCTATCGTTCAACCTGCTGGCGGACGCCCGCCTGTTTGTTAGTGACGAAGGCGGCTGGCACCTGTTCAAGTGGACGCAGGAGGGTGGCAAAACGCTGTTTGAGAGCATCGACTATCTGACCAGTCGCATTTTGTTGCCGCTCGGTGGGTTGCTGTTTGCCCTGTTTGCCGGTTGGGTGCTGGGGCGCGATGTGTTCCGTGCTGAGCTGGCGCTCAAGCACCCGCGACTGTTCCCGGTGGTATATTGGCTGTTACGCTACGTGGCCCCTGTGGGGGTTGTGATAGTTTTCGTGACCGAACTGCTCCAGTGAAGAGGCTCTGACAAGCGGCTATGACCCATATTCAGCGTTCTGCGCTACTGCCCTATCCGGCTCGCCACCTGTTTGACCTGGTCAACCGGGTAGAGCGTTATCCCGAGTTTCTGCCCTGGTGTGCCAAGGCAGATATTCTGCATGAGACCGATAACGAGATGCGCGCCCGCTTGACGGTGGCCAAGGCTGGACTGACCCAGGCCTTTACCACGCGCAATAGCCTGGTGCCGGGCGAGCGCATCGAGCTGCGCTTGGAAGACGGCCCCTTTAGCGACCTGCATGGCGTGTGGGAATTCAAAGCGCTGGGCGAGCATGCCTGCAAGATCAGTCTGGATCTGCACTTCCACTACGCTGGACCGGTGGTCAAGGCCACGCTTGGGCCGTTGTTCAATCAGGCAGCCAACAACATGGTCGAGGCCTTCTGTCAGCGCGCCAAGGAGCTTCACGGTGGTTGATAAGACGCTGGTAGTAGAGGTGGCCTACGCGCTGCCGCATAAGCAGAAGATTATCAGTCTGACTGTCCCCGAGGGTACCAGTGCGCTGGATGCTGTGCGTCAGTCGGGAATACAGCAGCACTTTCCCGAGCTGGATATCGAAGCCAGCTCCATGGGTATTTTTGGCAAGGGGATACCCAAGCCCGCAGAGCGGATGCTGCAATCAGGGGAGAGAGTAGAGATTTACCGCCCGCTGATTGCCGATCCCAAAGAGGTGCGCAAGCAGCGGGCAGCCAAGGCCAAGGCGGCCAAGGAAGAGTAGGGCTTACTCTTCGCCGGTGCCCAGCGGGGCACCCATGTCGATGGGATAGCTTTCGGTAGCACGCTCGGAGCTGCTAGCTGGTGCGCCACGAATGACATCATCACGGCTGGCGCCTGGCACAAAATCACCGGACAGACCAACCAGTCGATCTTCTTCGAATACCAGGCTGATGCGCTCTTGAGTGCGCTCCTGGTGACCAGCCTTCATGCTGTACAGGTAATCCCAACGATCCGGATGAAAGGTGTCCTGAATCAGCGGCGTGCCCATGATAAAGCGCACCTGCCGGGTGGTCATGCCTGGACGTAGCTGGTTGACCATGTCCTGAGTAACGACATTGCCTTGCTGTACGTCAATCTTGTAGACGCCGGGAAAGCCGCAGCCAGCCAGGCCCAGGGCCGAGAAACACAGAAGGATACAGAGGATTCGGTATAAGCTATTTGGCATCACGTGGTAACATCCACTATCGTGAAAAGGGCTGAATGGCCCTGAATCATACCCGACAGATCCCGCCCTGCGAAGCGCTGAACGAGAAACTGACATGGTTGAGAATCAAGAACTCCGGAAAGCTGGCCTCAAGGTCACCCTGCCACGCGTCAAGATTTTGCAGATGCTGGACAATTCGGCCGAGCGCCACATGAGTGCCGAGGATGTATACAAGGCACTGATGGAGGCCGGAGAAGACGTTGGTCTGGCTACCGTATATCGAGTGCTGACCCAGTTTGAATCGGCCGGTCTGGTAGTGCGCCACAACTTTGATGGCGGCCACGCTGTATTTGAGCTGGCGGACGGCGAGCACCATGACCATATGGTCTGTGTTGATACCGGTGAAGTAATCGAATTCTTCGACTCCGAGATCGAACGCCGTCAGCGTGAGATCGTCAAGGAGCACGGCTTCGAGATGGTCGACCACAATCTGGTGCTGTATGTGAAGAAAAAGGGCGCTTAAGCGCTCTTTTTCTTCAGCGGCAAGCGGCAAGCCATAAGCGACAAGTTTTCAGGTGGTAATACGCTTTTCTGAGCTGAGCCGATAGGCCGATAGAAAGGACTTGCCATCCAGGCACTTGAAGCCAAATCCTAGCTTGCAGCTGCTTTAAACCGCCGACAACAGCTTGCGCGCGTGCGCAAGCGATTCGTCGGTAAGATCGATCCCGCCGAGCATCCGCGCTACCTCGTGTACCCGTCCGTCCCTGTCCAGGTTGTCGATCCGCGTGCTGGTTGACTCCTTGCCCTGTTCCTTGCGCACAAACAGGTGCTGGTGGCCTTGGGCGGCGACCTGGGGTAGGTGGGTTACGGTGAGTACCTGGCCGTGTTCGCCAAGCTGGCGCAGCAGGTTACCGACGATCTCTGCAGTGGGGCCACCGATGCCCACATCCACCTCATCAAATACCAGCGTAGGCACGCGTGAGGTTTGGGCGGTAGACACCTGAATGCCCAGGCTGATGCGTGACAGCTCGCCACCCGATGCAACTTTGGCCAGCGGCTTGGCGGGCTGGCCGGGGTTGGCGCTGACCAGTAACTCGACCGTTTCCATGCCGTGGGGCAAACAGCTTTGTGCCTCCTGCGCATTAAGCTGGATCTTTACCTCGCCGCCGGGCATGCCCAACTGCTGGATTTCATGGGTAACGGCCTTGGCCAGGCGTGTGGCACCGTCCTGGCGTTTGCTGCTCAGTTCGCCTGCCAGTTGCTGGTAATGCTCGCGATAGGCCTGCAGCTCCTCGGCCAGACGCTCGGCGTCGGCGTCCTGCTGCTGCATGCCTTCCAGTTCGTCGATCAGTTGCTGTTGCAGCACCGGTAGCTGGTCGGGGTTGACCTTATGCTTGCGTGCCAGGTCGTAGATGGCGCCCAGGCGCTCCTCGACCTGCTGCTGGCGCTCGGGATCAGCTTCGAAGTGATCCAGGTAGCGCGTCAGCTCACCTACCGCTTCCTCGATCTGAATCTGCGCGCTGGCCAGCATGCTGTCAGCCTCTTCGAGGCTGCGATTGTTGCTGCGAAAGGCCGCCAGGCGTTGCTGGCTAACCGTCAATGCATGCAGCACGCTGCCGCTGTCATTCTCGCTGCACAGGTTGATCACATGCTGGCAGGACTGCATGATCTGCTCGGCATTGGCCAACTGGCGCTGGTCATTCTCCAGCTCTTCCAGCTCGCCTTCCTGCAGGCTCAGGTTGTCCAGCTCTTCCAGTTGGTAGGTCAGCAGTTGCAAGCGTGAGCTTTTTTCATCGCCCTGCTGGCTGGCCTGCTTGAGCGCCTGTTCGGTCTGCTTGCAGCGCTGGGCGGCAAGCTGGACCTGGCGGGCCAGATCGGTACAGCCGACGTAGTCATCAAGCAGGCGGCGGTGGGTATCGGGTTTGAGCAGTGACTGGTGTTCATGCTGGCTATGGATGTCGATGAGCATTTCACCCAGCGCCTTCAAATCCTGCTGCGGGCTGGGGCTACCGTTTATATAGCCGCGCGAGCGACCCTCGGCGGTGATGACCCGGCGCAGTATCACTTGCTGATCGGCACTGGCCAGGTCGCGCTCTTCGAGCCAGCTGCGGGCCTCGGCAATCTGGCTGATATCGAAGGTGGCGAGTATGTCGGCCTTGTCGGTGCCCGGGCGCACGGCGCCACTGTCGGCGCGATCACCCAGGGTCAGGGCCAGGGCATCGAGCATGATCGACTTGCCCGCGCCGGTCTCGCCGGTGATGACCGTCATGCCTTTGCTCAGGTCCAGTTCCAGATGGTCGACGATGGCGTAATTGTTCACCGCAAGATGTACCAGCATGGCCGCGCTCCCGTTTTCAGTCTGGTTATTTATACAGTAGTTTGCCTTTTTTCCACAAGTGTCCTGTGGGTTTGTGCCGGGGTCACCCCTTGAAGCCTGCTTTAAAGACCCCATATAAGGTCCAGACATTGATTAACCGGGCGGTGCGCCGCCTGATTGCTAGCACAGGAGACACAGATGGCAGACGAACAGAGACAGGGTCCGGCTACCGACGAGGTGGTTGAAGACGCGCAGGAACAGGCATTCACTGGTGATCTGGCAGACCGCGTGGCGAGTCTCGAAGAGCAACTGGCTGCCGCGCAGGATCAGGCTCTGCGGGCTGCTGCCGATGTGCAGAACGCCCGCCGCCGCGCCGAGCAGGAAGTCGAGAAGGCACACAAGTTTGCCCTTGAACGCTTCGCCAACGAGTTGTTGCCGGTCGTTGATAGCCTGGAGCGCGGCATGGAATTGTCCGATGCCGCCGATCCGGCAATCAAGCCGATGCGCGATGGCATGGAGCTGACCCTGAAGTTGTTTACCGAGACGCTCGAGCGTTTCCAGATTCAGGCGGTAGAGCCGCATGGCGAGCCCTTCAATCCTGAGCTGCATCAGGCCATGGCCATGGAAGAAAGCAACAGTGCCGAACCCAATACGGTCATCCGCGTATTCCAGAAGGGTTACACCATCAGTGGCCGCCTGCTGCGCCCGGCCATGGTCGTGGTCAGCAAGACCCCTACCGACAAGCCGGACTCACCAACAATTGATGAGCAGGCTTGAAATATTTTCAGTGACCCCAATTAAGGGTGCATAGACAGACTAACTCGTGCCGTCGGCTAACCGCGGCAAGCTGAATCGGAGAACAGATATGGGCAAGATTATCGGGATCGACCTGGGGACCACCAACTCCTGCGTAGCAGTCATGGAGAATGGCGTCGCCAAAGTAATCGAAAACGCTGAAGGTGCGCGCACCACGCCGTCCATCGTAGCCTACACCGGCGAAGGTGAGACCCTGGTTGGTCAATCCGCCAAGCGGCAGTCGGTTACCAACCCACAGAACACCCTGAACGCGGTCAAGCGTCTGATCGGCCGTCGTTTTGAAGAAGACGTGGTACAGAAAGACATCAAGCTGGTCCCTTACAAGATCGTCAAGGCTGACAATGGTGACGCCTGGGTCGAAGTGAAGGGCGAGAAGATTGCACCGCCGCAGATTTCTGCTGAAGTGCTGAAAAAGATGAAGAAGACCGCCGAGGACTACCTGGGTGAAGCCGTGACTGAAGCGGTTATCACTGTGCCGGCCTACTTCAACGACAGCCAGCGCCAGGCTACCAAGGATGCCGGCCGCATCGCTGGTCTGGACGTCAAGCGCATCATCAACGAGCCGACCGCAGCCGCACTGGCGTACGGCATGGACAAGTCCCGTGGCGACTCCACCATTGTCGTATACGACCTGGGTGGCGGTACCTTCGACGTGTCCGTGATCGAGATTGCCGAAGTCGATGGCGAACACCAGTTTGAAGTGCTGGCCACCAACGGTGACACCTTCCTCGGTGGTGAAGATTTCGACATGCGCCTGATTGACTATCTGGCCGACGAGTTCAAGAAAGAAAACGGTATCGACCTGCACACCGATCCGCTGGCTCTGCAGCGCCTGAAAGAAGCTGCCGAGAAAGCCAAGATCGAGCTGTCTTCCAGCAGCCAGACCGACGTCAACCTGCCGTACATCACGGCTGATGCGACTGGCCCCAAGCACTTGCAGGTCAAGGTCACCCGCGCCAAGCTGGAGTCGCTGGTTGAAGAGCTGATCAAGCGCAGTATCGAGCCTTGCCGCGTAGCCATGAAGGATGCAGGTCTGGACGTGTCTGACATCAACGAAGTGATTCTGGTCGGTGGCCAGACACGCATGCCGTTGGTACAGAAGACCGTTGCTGATTTCTTCGGCAAAGAGCCACGCAAGGACGTCAACCCGGATGAAGCTGTTGCCGTGGGCGCAGCGATTCAAGGCGCGGTACTGGCCGGTGATGTGAAAGACGTACTGCTGCTCGACGTTTCCCCGCTGTCGCTGGGTATCGAGACCATGGGCGGTGTGATGACCACCCTGATCGAAAAGAACACCACCATCCCGACCAAGAAGTCGCAGGTGTTCTCCACTGCCGACGACAACCAGACTGCCGTGACCATTCACGTCATGCAGGGTGAGCGCAAGCAGGCCAGCCAGAACAAATCGCTGGGCCGCTTCGATCTGGCCGACATTCCGCCCGCACCCCGTGGTGTGCCGCAGGTCGAGGTCAGCTTCGATATCGATGCCAACGGTATCCTTAACGTGTCCGCCAAGGACAAGGCTACCGGCAAGCAGCAGTCGATCATCATCAAGGCCTCTTCCGGTCTGAGTGATGAAGAGATTGATCAGATGGTGCGTGATGCCGAGGCCAACGCCGAGGAAGATCGCAAGTTCGAGGAACTGGTGACTACTCGCAACCAGGCGGACCAGCTGGTGCATGCCACCCGCAAAACACTGACCGAGGCGGGCGACAAGGCCACCGAGGAAGAGAAAGCCGCCATCGAAACAGCGCTGGCCAATCTGGAAGCAGCGATCAAGAGCGATGACAAGGCCGAGATCGAAGCCAAGATCGCAGCACTGTCCGAAGCTTCAGGTCCGCTGGTACAGAAGATGTATGCCGAGCAGGCCCAGGCTGCCGATGGCGCTGCCCAGGGTGATGCCCAGCAGGAATCCGGTGATGACGTGGTCGACGCCGAGTTCGAAGAGGTCAAGGACAACAAGTAAGTCTGTGACCGATCGGCAGTCACGCCCCCGTTTTCGGGCGTGTCGGGGCAATACCCGGCAACGCGGGGGCTATTCCCCCGGTGGCGGTTGTGTTAAAGGGGCCGGCAAAACGTCCCCGTAAAGGAAAC
>JBKBSI010000350.1:0-905 GCA_046291745.1 Pseudomonas sp.
GATCAGGTGGTTATCGTCCTCGAAGATGCGATCGCCGAAGGTCAGAGACAGCTTGTGCTTCTGGCGGTTGGCCGCGTCTTTCGTGGGGTCGAACCTGTTTTCCATGCGCAGATCATACGGGAAATCCGTAGTTCCTGTAAAGCAGAAAATACGGAAATCCCGTATAGATACCATCGCCAGACCATCCCTGGAGAGAGCGGTCCGGGGCTGGCTCATCTCATCAACCCCTTATGCCGGAGAACCGAAGAAAGAAAGGATCAGGATGCAGGACGAGAGTGCCCGGCGGATCGTCACGAACGCAGTTCTGGAGGCCGAGTCTCTCGACCTCATCCGGCTCTCTGCCTGTCCAGTGTCGCGTGTTGACTGTTCGGTGTAGCCCGTCGCCTGTTGCCTGTTGCCTGTTCAGTGTTCAAGGTCGCTTGTCGCTTGTCGCTTGTCGCTTGTCGCTTGTTGTCTGTTGCGTGTTGCCTGTCCGGTGTCGCGCGCCATCCGGTTCAGACCCCGTGTATCACGCGCCATGGGCCTCAGGGTCCGTCCCGGCCAGCGCTAAGGCGACCTGTGCTTTGAGGCGGTCGGCCCCGCAGGCGTCACGCATTGAAGCCTTGGGCAGACACAGCGGTGCCGTCATTTCCGGGCATCCCGCATCCGCAATCAGCCGCACGCAGGCCCGTCAGGGCGCGCCGGGGTTCTGCTCTCCGGGGGCCGGGTCAGGATGGAAGTGAGTATGTGTTTCTCCCGCCTCTGGCGGGCGAACGACAATTTGGTTGCGCAACGCGGAGACAAATTGTCTAGTGAGTACACATCCTCACTTCTATCCCACGGACGGTACCCTTGTCCGCACGTCCCCGCAAGCTCTTCGAAGATCGCTGGTCCGAGATCCGGGGCAGCACGCAGGGCCTTCATAC
>JBKBSI010000351.1:0-823 GCA_046291745.1 Pseudomonas sp.
TAATTGGGTTAATCAGCTGGAGTTATTTTAATCATCGGCAATTTAAACAGCAGCTCGAAGCAAAATTGGCACGCGAGCAACGTGTTAAGCAGTATCAGGAGCAACAGACCTAATGCAATCAAGACGTCAGAAACGCCTGTTTTCCATCATCCTGGTGATTGGCCTGATGGCCGGTGCCGTTGGCGCCATGCTATATGCGCTGAGTCAGAATATTAATTTGTTCTATACCCCGGGCCAGTTGGTTAGTGGCACAGGCCCAAATAAAGTGAAGCCCGAGGTAGGGCAAAGGTTGCGTCTGGGTGGCATGGTAGTGCCGGGCACGGTACAGCGTGATGAAACCAGTTTGCGGGTACGTTTTGATTTAACCGATGATAGCGGTGAAATCGCGACCATTGAGTATGACGGTATTCTGCCGGATCTGTTTCGCGAAGGGCAGGGCATAGTCGCGCAGGGCATCTTAAAAGCCCCAACGCTACTGGTCGCCTCAGAAGTATTAGCTAAGCATGACGAAGAATATATGCCGCCGGAAGTGGCCGAAGCGGTAAAAGGCATCCGCCATGTGCCACCTAGCCAGTGGCAGCAGAATCCACCGCAAAACCCGCAGCAAAATAATAGTAGCAGTACTGGCAACAACTACGGAGGCTAGGCGATGATCCCTGAATTAGGTCAGCTTACGCTGACATTCGCCTTTGCGCTGTCGGTGCTGCTGGGTGTTATTCCACTGATTGGCAGCTATACCGCCAATGAGCGGGCGCTGCTGGTGGCTAAACCTTTATCGGTAGGCTTGTTTGTATTTACCCTGCTGGCCTTTCTGGCGCTCAGC
>JBKBSI010000352.1:0-817 GCA_046291745.1 Pseudomonas sp.
AGACGGACAAACATGTCGGGGTAATCGCCCAGGGTCTCTTTCAACTGCGCGGGGGACTGGCCGCATTGCAGGATGCCGATACGCATGAAAAACCTTGATGTTGCGGGTCACGCCCAAGGTAGTCACCCGGGCGGGGGGCCTGCAAGGGGGCAATGCCCCCCGCGCGCCCCTGCGCCCTTTGGCGGTCTGGCCCTTGCCCCGCCCACAGGCTAGGCTCTGCCCGTCACATCACCAGAGGTCAGCCATGCCCCACCGGAACCCCCATATCGACCCCGAAGGTCTGGACGAGTTCTCGGTCGTTTTCACCGACCGGTCGCTGAACCACATGTCAGCGCGGTTCCAGCAGGTGATGCGCGATCTGTCTGCCGGGCGGGCGCAGGTCTATGGTGCGGATGCTGTGGCCATCGTGCCGGGCGGCGGCAGCTATGCGATGGAATCAGTCGCCCGACAGTTCGGTCGCGACGCCCATGCGCTGATCGTGCGGAACGGCTGGTTCAGCTATCGCTGGACGCAGATCTTCGAGGCAGGCGGCTTTGCCCGCGACACGACGGTGGTGATGGCCCGCCCGCAAGGCAACGCGCCCCAGCCCACCTATGCGCCCCCGCCCATCGACGAGGTGGTCGCCCGCATCCACGAGACCCGCCCCGATGCCGTCTTTGCGCCCCATGTCGAAACCTCGGCGGGGCTGATCCTGCCCGATGACTATATCACCGCCATGGCCGCAGCCGCGCACGAGGTCGGCGCGCTGATGGTGCTGGATTGCATCGCCTCGGGCGCGGTCTGGGTGGACATGCGCGCCACCGGCGTCGATGTGCTG
>JBKBSI010000353.1:0-787 GCA_046291745.1 Pseudomonas sp.
GAAACCATGGCTGAAAGCACACTGGCCAAGCGTCAGGGAAACGCTGATAGCGGGTAGCTACCTGCCAAGACGGATACGCAAAGTGGACATTCCCAAGCCAAATGGTGGGATAAGAACGCTGGGCATACCGACCGTGGTAGACAGGCTTATCCAGCAAGCGATAGCGCAAGTGCTCACCCCTCACGTTGAGCCCGGATTCTCACACTCCAGTTATGGCTTCAGACCAAACCGCAATGCATGGCAAGCTGTGCGCCAAGCGCAGCAATACATCCATAGCGGCAAGCGCTGGGTTGTGGATATGGATTTAGAGAAGTTCTTTGACCGGGTAAACCACGACATCCTGATGTCGAGGTTAGCCCGAATTATCAAAGATGGCCGGTTACTCAAACTCATCCGCCGATACCTGAAAGCAGAGATGGTAGATGAGCAGGGTGTGTTGAAACGCGATAAGGGTATGCCACAAGGCGGACCACTGTCGCCGTTGTTGGCGAATGTGTTACTGGATGAGGTTGATAAAGCCTTAGAGCAACGCGGCTATCGATTCGCCCGTTATGCAGACGACTGCAATGTGTATGTTCGCAGTCAGAAAGCGGGAGAGCGGGTGATGGCATGGCTGCGCAGGCTTTATGCGAAGCTGCGTTTGCAAGTGAATGAAAGCAAAAGTGCGGTAGGCAGCGTGTTTGGCCGGAAATTCTTAGGGTACAGCCTGTGGCGAACCCGACGAGGTGAGGTTAAGCGCGCGGTATCAGAAGCTGCGCTGACGCGTTTCAAAGCACGGATAAAGCAG
>JBKBSI010000354.1:0-648 GCA_046291745.1 Pseudomonas sp.
GCGCCCGACCATCACCCCGTCCATCACCGCCAGATGGAGGCGCGCCTGATCCAGATCGGTGATGCCGCCATTGACCGACAGATGCAGATCGGGGAATTCCAGCTTCATCGCGTGGACAAGGGCATAGTCCAGCGGCGGAACCTCTCGGTTCTCGCGGGGGGACAGTCCCTGCAGCCATGCCTTTCGCGCGTGGATCGTCATGCGGCGGATGCCTGCGGCCTGCATGCTGCGCAGAAAGGCGGGCAGCACCTCGGCCGGGATCTGGTCATCCACGCCGATGCGGCATTTCACTGTCACCTCGACCGGGCTGACCGCCTGCATTTCGCCCACGCAGTCAGCCACAAGCTGAGGCGTCTTCATCAGCACGGCCCCAAAATAGCCCGACTGCACCCGGTCACTGGGGCAGCCGACATTCAGATTGATCTCGTCATAGCCCCAGTCCGCGGCGATCCGCGTCGCCTCACGCAGCTCTGCCGGATCCGAGCCACCCAGTTGCAGCGCCAGCGGATGCTCTGCCGCATCGTAATCCAGCAGCCGCGCCCGGTCGCCATGGATCACGGCAGGCGCGGTGACCATTTCGGTATAGAGCAACGCATGCCCCGACATCAGCCGGTGAAAGCGCCGGCAGTTGCGGTCGGTCCAGTCCAT
>JBKBSI010000355.1:0-642 GCA_046291745.1 Pseudomonas sp.
CTCCCACCGGTAATGCGCCAGATTCTGGCTCCGGTAGGAGCGCCGGCCTCGGCGCGAAGGGTTTTGACAGGAGTGCCGGGTTCCGCCTCTACACATCGGTCTTGCCTGCAGTCACCGCTGGCCGAGATGGAACTCGGCCTTCCCAGGTCCGTGCTTTCAATTGCTATTAGGTTGTTGCAGGGCCCTCCCTTCTGGGAGTGTCGAGTTCCACCTCGACACATTGGTCTTGCCTGCAGTCACCGCTGGCCGAGATGGAACTCGGCCTTCCCAGGTTCGTGCTTTCAATTGCTATTACGTTGTTGCAGGGCTCTCCCTCCTGGGAGTGTCGAGTTCCACCTCGACACATTGGCCTCACCTGCAGCCACCGCTGGCCGAGATGGAACTCGGTCTTCCCGGGTCCGAGCTTTCAATTGCTATTACGTTGTTGCAGGGCCCTCCCTCCTGGGAGTGTCGAGTTCCACCTCGACACATTGGTCTTGCCTGCAGCCGCCGCTGGCCGAGATGGAGCTCGGCCTTCCCAGGTCTGTACTTTCAATTGCTACGGCGTAGTTGCCCCCTCTCTGGGAGCTTCTAGTTCTGCCCCAGCACAATCCCTTCCCACCGAAGCTTATTCGCGCTGGCTTCGAATCAGGTAGAATGCAG
>JBKBSI010000356.1:0-635 GCA_046291745.1 Pseudomonas sp.
CCTAGTAACAAGATAATTCAAAGCGGCTTATTATGCAAAAGGATGCAACAGATAATTGCATCTAGCAGATAGTGGCCATTCAGACCGTGAATGTCCTGCTCGGTCAAATTATTCGTCCTTTTCGGACAAATCAAAAACATTCGCCGTGACAGACTTATCCCCGATGCCAGACGCCTCTAGGCCTGCTGGTGTCCATGATTCACTCTAATGGAGCAGCACAATGACAAAAAAAATGCATGCTTGGTCGCTTGCGGCACTCCCGTTGGCCATCGGCCTCGCCAGCGTTGTTGGTTCAGCTAACGCGGCAACCTTCAATATCGGCGATATTCAGGCTCAGTTTGACTCTCAGCTATCACTCGGCGCGAGTATGTCTACTCAAGGCGCAGATAAGCGCTTTGTACATACTTTGAGTGGTGGTGAAGCTGCTGCCCGTACTTCTGACGATGGTCGTTTGAACTACAAGGCCGGTGATGTCTTCTCCAAGATTTTCCGTGGTGTTCACGATCTGGAATTGTCCTACGGTGATTCCGGTGCCTTTATTCGTGGCAAATACTGGTACGACTTTGAAACCAAAGACGGCAGCCAGCGCTTCTATGACATCAGCGACAAAGGCCGCAAGCCACTGGTGAAATCCT
>JBKBSI010000357.1:0-626 GCA_046291745.1 Pseudomonas sp.
CGCTGGACGACAAGCTAGGGGTCAAGCGGTTGCGCTTTGAGGAGCTACTGCGCGACGAGGCAGATGACCAAGGTGGAGACGATATGGCCGGACAGCTGGACGCTACGTTCATCATCATGTCCAAGACACTTAGCGAATTTTTACCGGCGCTCACATCGGCCCTGGGCGGCGAGGATATCCCTCAGGGATTGTGAATGGGAGCTATCCACAAAATCTGTGGACAACTTTGTGGATAGCCTACTTATAACTTGGTCCAGCGCATGACAGATGGGACCGGCAGACAAAATGATTATTTTTTGATCAAATTTTTATCGTTATAAATCAATAGCTTAAACTTTGACTACCGAAATTCAACGACTTACATAAGCTTCTGACAGTTCAATGACAGCACCCACCGGTGCTGTGCACAACGGCAACCGAAGTGCGCGAAAGATTACCTGTCGTTTATCCCTGCCGAGCATTGACTCGGCATGGAATTTGATGCTCGCGAACCAAACTATAGAAGCCTGTTCTGCTCCAGCCAGCGATTGGCATCACGGGCCGCCGAGCTTCTCGGATACTGGCGGGAAATATAGCGCATGCGCTCAGTCGCCTCGTCATCGGCTTTGGCCTCGATCGACATCTGA
>JBKBSI010000358.1:0-611 GCA_046291745.1 Pseudomonas sp.
ATGTGCAGAAGAGTGCAGTTGCCAGGCCTAGGGAGCGTAAGTTCCTGGGTTACAGCTTCACCAGGCACAAAGTGGCCAGGCTGAAAATTGCGCCAAGCAGTGTAGACAGGCTGAAAGATAAAATCAGAAGTCTGACGACAGGAAACGGCTCAAAGTCAGTCGCAAAGGCCATCAGTGAATTAACCCCCGTGCTGCGGGGATGGATAAGCTACTTCCGCCTGACTGAAGTCAAAGGCGTGCTTGAGGAGCTGGATGGTTGGATACGGCGCAAACTACGTTGCTTGTTATGGCGACAATGGAAGCGACCTTACACCCGAGCCAGAAAGCTAATGAAAGCGGGCCTTGACGAAGTCAGGGCATGGACATCAGCTTGTAACCAACGCGGAGCATGGTGGAACTCGGGAGCCAGCCATATGAATCAGGCATATAAGAAAAGTCTGTTCCAGAAAGCTGGACTAGTATCACTGCTGGATTACCACCGGCAGTTCCAGTGTTAACATGAACCGCCGTATGCGGAACCGCACGTACGGTGGTGTGAGAGGACGGCGGGAGTGATCCTGCCTCCTACTCGATTGCGCCCAGCATGGGCGCATTCTTGGAGGTGCAAGTCC
>JBKBSI010000359.1:0-582 GCA_046291745.1 Pseudomonas sp.
CTTTTTACCCCCAGCCCCGCCGCCGACAAAACGATCATCTCGACTCATATCACAAATTTCCAGCTATCCATCAAGCCATTGAATTTGAAAGGCAAAACCACTTCCCCTGCTCTCGGCCAAAAATAACGGTCGCAACGATCATTTTTCTAGCAATCTAACCGGGCCCACGACGCTCATGGAAATTCGGACACGCTACCGCCCCACCGGTGCACAAGCTGTTTTATGCGGGGTGTCTGTCTGGGGGTGGTACGCACAAACCAGGTTGTCGGCAGTCCTTGCCCAGATCTGGAGGGATTGCTGTCAAGCGAGCTTGGCCAGTGCTTCAGATATAGCATGGCTTTTTCCTAGCGGCAAAGCGCTGGTGGGATTCTGAAGAGGATTCAAGTCAGGCTGGTAGGACAAGGTTTTAGCCGTAGGTCGGTGCAGGGTGCAGCCTTGGCCTCACACCGCTACAATCCCCTCTTTGCCTTTTACGGTTGCCGCCATGTCCTTGCCTGCCCACCACATTGAACTGCTCAGCCCGGCGCGTGATGCCGAGATTGCCCGTGAGGCCATTCTGCATGGCGCCGATGCGGTGTATAT
>JBKBSI010000035.1:0-21461 GCA_046291745.1 Pseudomonas sp.
GTTGTTTAGTCCCGCAGGGCACTCGCCGTCGATTATCTCGTCCGGCTGGCGCACGTCCAGCACCGTGACTGAGGGTTGGTTCTGGATCAGCCATTCGGGTTCGACTTCCGGTACCCCGGCAAAGGTGATGCGCAGGTCGGCCCAGTTGGCTTGTTCCGGGGCTTTGCCATTCTCCGGCCGGCCACTACGCAGGTTGGCCGGTACGGCTTCGTCGATCTTCTTCGGGTGCGGTAGCTGCATGGCCTGCATGTAGCCGACAAAGTCGGTCTCGTTGGCATTGCCGCCGACGCGGGCGTTGAACTGCTTTTCCTCGCCGATAGTGCTTTGAGTGCGACCGTGATAGTCGTGCGCCGGGAATACCGCGCAGTTATCCGGCAGGCTGAACAGTTGCTCGGTGATCGAGTGGTACAGCGTACGGGCGTTGCCCTGCTGGAAGTCGCTGCGACCGCAGCCGCGAATCAGCAGGGTATCGCCGGTAAACACCATGGACTGGTCACTCATTACATAGCTCATGCAGCCATCGGTGTGGCCTGGCGTGGCGCGTGCTTGCAACTGCACGCCCTGAATGCCAAAGCACTGGCCATGCTGCAGGGGCAGGTCGACGTGTTGGGCTTCGATCACTGCGGCAGAGGCAATGGCGCAGCCGGTTTTCTGCTTCAGCAGCCAGGCGGCGGTGATGTGATCGGCGTGGGCATGGGTGTCGACCACCAGTTTGAGCTTCAGACTCAGCTCGCGCAGCAGCGCCAGATCCCGCTGGTGTTGTTCGAAGACCGGGTCTATCAGCAGCGCCTCGCGGCTGTTTTCGTCTGCCAGGAGGTAGGTATAGGTCGAGGAGGTGCCATCGTACAGCTGTCGAAATATCATCTTCAGGTCCTCGGAAGGGTGTACTCAAGCATATTAGATCTTTTGGTTCTATGCTTATATTGAATTCACATATAGAAAGCTTTTTTCATTAAACTGCTGTCTCGCGATAAGACAGGTAAAGACGCCAATAGGTGCATTTTCCTTCTATACTCCTCGCATCATTCTGCTCCTTACTGCCACGGATACCATCATGCTCCCCGTAGTTCGCCTGCTCTGTCTGCCGCTAACGGCTTGCCTGTTCCTTACTGCCTGTTCCCCTGCGCCCGAGCCTCCTGCGGAGGTGGTCAGGCCGGTCAAGGTGTTCACCGTGGCCGACCCGTTGGATGAGCAGGTACGTGAGTTCCCCGCGCGCTTGAAGGCACCGGAAGAAGCCCAGCTGTCCTTCCGCCTGGGTGGGCAGTTGCAGCAGTTGCAGGTGCGCGAAGGGCAGAAAGTGAAGCGTGGCGAGCTGATCGGCGAGCTGGACAATACCGATTTCCAGCTGCGACTGAATGATCGTCAGGCGACCTATGACCTGACCCGTAGCCAGTTGGAGCGCATGGCCCAACTGGTAGAGCGGCAGATGGTTTCGCGCGCCGAGTACGAAGAGCGCCAGGCGCAGTTCAATTCGGCCGAGGCTGCACTCAATCTGACGCGCCAAGAGTTGGCCTATACCCGTCTGTTGGCACCCTTTGATGGGGTGGTGGCGCGTACCCATGTGGAACGCTTCCAGGTTGTGCAGCCCAATGAGCCGATTATTACTCTGTATAGCGGTGACAGCATGGACGTTGTGTTCCAGTTGCCGGAAAGTCTGCTGGCGGGTCTGCGTCCGGATATCAACCCGATCGACTATCGCCCCACAGTGCGATTGGAAAGCTTGCCGGGTACTCAGCTTGAGGCCGTCTACAAGGAGCATTCCAGCCAACCTGACCCTAAAACCCTGACTTATCAGGTAACCCTGAGCATGCCTTCGCCGGAGGGTCTGGTGCTGCTGCCGGGTATGACCGCCAGCGTGCAGGTGGACTTTGCCCAGATCAGCCTGATCGGTGACCTGGGCATGCGGGTGCTGGTGCCGGTGGAGGCGGTCTTCAGTCCTGACAGCGCCGATGCCGGGATCCGCCAGGTGTGGGTGCTGGAAGAACACGAAGAGGGTCTTAAAGTTCAAGCCCGTGACGTGATCGTCGGGCAACTAACGCATAACGGTATCGAAGTGATGACCGGCCTGAAGGCCGGTGAGCGCATCGTTGCAGCAGGCGGCGGCGAGCTCATCGAGGGTCAGTCGGTCAGGGTCTGGGAACGCGAGCGGGGTCTGTAATGGATATCGCCGGTTATTTTATCCAGCGCCGCGTCACCAGTTGGCTGGTGGCGCTGATTCTGGCCATCGGCGGTCTGGTGGCCTTTCTCGGTCTTGGGCGCCTCGAAGACCCCTCCTTTACCCTGAAAATGGCCATGGTGATCACCCCCTACCCTGGCGCTTCGCCGCAGCAGGTAGAAGAGGAAGTTACCTATCCGCTGGAAAACGCCATCCAGCAGTTGCCCTATATCGACAAGGTCACCTCGATTTCTGGCGCGGGGTTGTCGCAGATCACTGTCGAGATCCAGAGCGCTTACGGCGCTGACGAGCTCCCGCAGATCTGGGACGAGATGCGCCGCCGGATCAATGATCTGCGTCCATCGCTGCCCGCGGGGGTGGGCGAACCGCAGATTCAGGACGATTTCAGTGACGTCTATGGCACCTTCATGATGATCAGTGGAGAGGCCTACAACTATCGTGAGCTGCATGACTACGCCGACTACCTGCGCCGTGAACTGGTGCTGATTCCCGGCGTTGGCAAGGTCTCCCTGGCGGGCTTGCCGCAGGAACAGGTGTTTGTGGAAATCTCCCGAGCGCGCATGACCAGTCTGGGTATAGCCCCGGGTCGGCTGCAGGAGCTGCTGAGCAACCAGAACGTGGTCTCGGACGCCGGGCGCATGCTGGTGGGCAGCGAGTCGATCCGCTTGCATCCGACCGGCGAGTTTCAGGACGTGCGCGAACTCGAGCGTCTGATCATCAGCGAGCCGGGCAGCGCCCAACGCGTGAATCTGGGCGATATTGCCCGGGTCTCGCGCGGCTATACCGAGCAGCCGGGCAACCTGTACCGCTCCCAGGGTCAGCGCGCGCTGGGACTGGGTGTGTCCTTTGCCGGGCATGTGAATGTGGTAGACGTCGGCAGCGCCGTGGCCCAGCGCCTGCGCGAGCTGGACGAGGCGCGACCGGCGGGGATGCAGGTCGAGGTGTTCTATAACCAGGCCCAGGAGGTGCAGGCCTCGGTGCAGGGCTTCGTCTGGAGTTTTGTGCTGGCAGTGGCCATTGTGATCGCCGTGCTGCTGGTGTTCATGGGTTTGCGTAGCGGTCTGCTGATTGGCCTGATACTGGCGCTGACGGTGCTTGGCACCTTTATCTTCATGAACCTGCTGGGTATCGAGCTGCAGCGCATTTCGTTGGGCGCGCTGGTGATAGCCCTGGGGATGCTGGTGGACAATGCCATTGTGATTGTCGAAGGCATTCTGGTCGGTCGTCAGCGGGGCCAGAGTACCCTGGAGGCGTCGCGCAGTATCGTGCGCCAAACCAAGTTGCCGCTACTGGGTGCGACGGCTATTGCGATCATCGCCTTTGCCCCTATCGGCCTGTCTGACGACACGACCGGCGAATATTGCCTGTCGTTGTTCCAGGTACTGATGATCTCGCTGCTGCTTAGCTGGGTCACGGCGATCACGCTGACGCCCTTCTTTGCCAACCTGATGTTTGCCAAGGTAGAGCCAGGCTCGGCCGACGCGGAGCAGCCCGATCCCTACCAGGGCTTGCTGTTCACTGGTTATCGCCGTCTACTGGGCCTGGCGCTGCATCACCGGATGATGACGCTGGTGCTGCTGGTGGTACTGCTGGTGGCTTCGGTGCTGGGCTTCAGCCAGGTACGTCAGAGCTTCTTCCCGGCCTCCAACACCCCGATGTTCTTTATCGACCTGTGGCTGCCCAAGGGCAGCGATATTCGTCATACCGAGGAGGTGGTAGCCAGCATCGACAAGTATGTGCTGGAGCAGGAAGGGGTTGTATCGGTGGTATCCACCGTCGGCCAGGGCGCGCTGCGCTTTATTCTTACCTACTTCCCCCAGCGTCAGCACGCCAACTATGCACAGTTGCTGGTACGTACGGACGAGCGTGAGCGAATCGAGCCCCTGATAGCCGAGCTCGACCAGTACCTGCAGGCCGAGCACCCGGGCGTGCAGGCCAAACTCAAGCAACTGATGCTCGGGCCGGGGTCCGACAGCAAGATAGAGGCGCGTTTTACCGGGCCTGATCCGGTGGTATTACGCCGCCTGGGCGCGCAGACCGTGGAGATTATGCGTGCCGACCCGGTGTCCTCGACGGTAATGCATGACTGGCGCGAGCGTACCAAGCTGGTACGGCCACAGTTCGCCGAGGCTCAGGCGCGCGAGCTGGGTGTGGACAAGCGTGACCTGGATACCCAACTGAAACTCAACTTCAGCGGTCTGAACATGGGCTTGTACCGCGAGGGTACGCGCATGCTGCCGATCGTTGCGCGCACGCCTGAAGCCGAGCGGCTCAACGCTGCCAGCCTTAACGACCTGCAGGTATGGAGTAATGCGCGCGCTACTTATCTGCCGATCGAGCAGGTAGTCAGCGGCTTTGTCACGGCCTGGGAAGATCCATTGATCATGCGCTTGAACCGCAAGCGTACGCTGACCGTACAGGCCGACCCGAGCATTGTCAGTGGTGAAACCGCTGCCGAACTGTTCGAGCGTCTGCGTCCGGAGATTGAGGCCATCCCCCTGCCGCGCGGCTACAGCCTGGAATGGGGCGGCGAGTACGAGAGCTCGCGGGACGCGCAGAAGGCAGTATTCGGTAGCCTGCCTCTGGGCTATCTGGCGATGTTCCTGATTACCATTCTGCTGTTTGACTCGTTCAAGCGCGCCGCAGTGATCTGGCTGACAGTACCGCTGGCGGTGATTGGCGTAACCGTCGGCTTCCTGCTGACCGGCATACCCTTCGGCTTTATGGCGCTGCTCGGCTTTCTCAGCCTCAGCGGCATGCTGGTCAAGAACGGTATTGTGCTGGTGGATGAAATCAAGCTGCAGCTCGACGAAGGCAAGGAAGCCTATACGGCTCTGGTGGACTCATCGATCAGCCGTGTGCGGCCGGTGGCCATGGCGGCGATCACTACCATTTTGGGTATGGCGCCACTACTGAGCGATGCTTTTTTCCAGAGCATGGCGGTGGTCATCATGTTCGGTCTTGGCTTCGCTACCGTTCTCACGCTGATTGTGCTGCCGCTGCTCTACAGTCTGTTCTATCGGATCGAGGTGGTCAGAAACTGAGTCGGGTTTGGCGGCTTCGGTCGCCGGACCCGAGACGGCTGCGGGGCTCACCGTGGGTGGGCCGAAGTAGGTCGGCTGCTGGGCGCGCCGACGGTAATAGTCGGCGAGTTCGGTGGCGAAGGCTTGATAGGTCTCGCTTGGTACCCACTGCTCGTAAAGTGCCATAAAGCTTTGGGGTTCGGCGACTATGTCGCGCACAGCCTGGTCCAGGCGTAGGGCCATGTTGCGGCCCCACTCGGAGCGGGTGCAGTAGATGCCACCCTCGACCAGTGCTCGCTGCTCGTGAATCGGCAGACTCAACAAAGGCTCCTTCATGCGCAAACGCTTGCTCATGGCCTGGGTGATGGTGGCAAATTCGAAGGTAATATCCAGGCGGCCGTGGCTGACCATCAGCAGCAGATTTTCGCCACCCTGGGAGCCGGTTATATATTCCGCGCGCCCACGTTTCTGAGCTTCGTTAAACCAGTTTTCAATGCTCGGCGGGTAGGTTCGAAAGCTCGATAGTCCGCCACGAAAGGTGGTTTCGTGCAGCAGTTGATGCAGCGACAGGCCGCCCTTTTCCTGCGGATAGTGGACCAGATCGGCCTTGCGGATCACCGCTTGAATAGGGGTGCTGGCCATAAAGGGAATGAAGTAGCCGACCTGGTCGGCGTCTGTGCGCCGCAGTCGGGGTGTTGTGCAGAACTCATGTCCCAGGCCCATGTCGCGTTGCTGGCGCAACCTGTTGGCCAGGCGAAACTCGGGTTGCAGGTCCGGCAGTTCCGCCATTAGCAGGTGTACCCCGGCCATGCTGATACCGTCGGTGGGTACGCCGTGCTCGACATTGACCATCCCCGGCAGGGGCCATACGGTCCATTCCAGAACCTCGGCGGTAGCCCGCGCAGTACCGCCCAGACACAGCAACCCACCCAGCAACAGTGCTGGCAGGCGGCGGTAGCAGGTGCGGCTTGAAGCCTCCATGCACGACCCTCTGATGAATAGTTATCGTTGTATTAATTAAAGCATAGAGCGGTTGCCCATCCTTTGCCCAGTTATACCGCATGGCGCAGGTACTGGACGCGGGCCTGGGCCTGGCTGATTGGCTGCAGACGTAGCCAACCACCCGCGGCTACTTGCGCCAGCCGGGCCACGGCCACAGGTGTCAGGGCGCCGAGGCGTGGGTAACCACCGACGGTCTGGCGGTCGTTGAGCAGAATAATCGGCTGGCCATCGGCGGGTACCTGGATGGCGCCCAGGGGAATACCCTCGGAGATAATTCCAGGCCCGCGGTAGCGCAGCGCGGGGCCGAGCAGACGCAGACCCATGCGGTCGTTACGCTGGTCCACTTGCCAGGGCTGGTTGAAGGCATCGAATAAGCTGCGACCGGCAAACAGCGAATATTGCGCTCCAAGCACCAGATCCAGGTGCGCAGGCTGTCGATAATCGGGAATCTGCTCTGGCGCCATGCTGGCAGGCTGCGGTTGGTGGCTGGAAAACTGCAGCAGATCGCCCTTCTGCAGTGCTTTGCCATCGCCGTACAGACCGCCCAGTTGTTCGCGCAGCACGCAGGAGCGTGAGCCCAACACTTGTGGTGCCTGAAAGCCCCCGGGTGCCGCCAGATAGGCGCGCACACCCAGACGCGGCGGGTTGAAATGCAGCCGTTGGCCGCTGCGAACCTTGAAACTGTGCCAGGGCGGTATGGCCTGGTCATCCAGCAGTACATCCAGATCAGCGCCGGTGAGCGCCAGCGTGGTGTCCTGCCGGGCCTCCAGTATCAAGCCGCCAAGGGGTATCTCGATGACCGCGCAATCCGGGCTATTGCCCAGCAAGCGGTTGGCCCAGCCTGCAGCGATCCAGTCCAGCGCCCCGCCCTGGGTAACGCCCAGGTGGCGTACACCAAAGCGGCCCTGATCCTGCAATTGCGCCAGCCCCAGGCTGTGCTGTACCAGCAAACCGCCCATCAGCCCTCCAGCGGGGTGGTGTCGCCACCCAGTTGCACAAAGGTATCCCGGTCGATGGCTTCAAAGCGTACCCGGTCGCCGGGCTTGAGCAGGCTTGCGTCAACCGCGTGCTGATCGAACAGGCGCACCGGGGTGCGGCCGATAATGCGCCAGCCGCCGGGCGAGGCGCTTGGGTAGATGGCGGTCTGGCGCTCGGCCACACCAACGCTGCCAACTGCTACCCGCTGGCGTGGGGTGGCCAGTCGGGGCGCGGCCAGGGCCGGTTCGAGCAAACCCATATAGGCAAAGCCGGGAACAAAGCCCAGAGCGAAGACACTGTAGTCGCGGGCACCATGGCGCTCGATCAGCTGCGACGCATCCAGGCCGGTATGTGCGGCCAACCCGGCCAGGTCCGGTCCTACGCTGGGGTCGTACCATACGGGTATGCGGTGCAGGTCGCCGGAGTTGGTGGGTGCGCTTGGGCGCAACTCATGCAGGGCCAATTGAATTTGGTGTCGGGCGGCTTGCTCATCCAGCAGACGACAGTCGTAATGCAGCATCAGGGTAGTGTAGGCGGGTACCAGATCGATCAGCGCGGCGCCGAACTGCTCGCGCAGGCGCTGCGCTGCGGCGGTAAGCCAGGGTAGGGTGTCTTCGTCGACCTGCTCACCAAAGCGCAGCGTCAGCACGTCCAGCGCTACGCATTCAATCTGCGGCTTCATTGGTTGGCTAGGGCCTGGCGGATGCGCCGGACTGCCTCCAGAGCAGCAGGGTTGTCGCCATGCACACAGAGGCTGTCTGCTTCCAGCAGCAACTGTCCGCCTGCCGAGGTGCGCAGCGGCTGGCGGTTTGCCAGCTTCAGCGCCTGCTGCACGATCTGCTCTGGAGCCTCGATCAGAGCGCCGGGTTGGTTGCGTGGCAGCAAAGCGCCCTGACCGTCGTAGCCGCGATCGGCAAAGGCTTCGAACAGTAACTCGATGCCCTCTTCTTCGGCCATAAGGCGGGCAGCGCTGTTGTCTTCACGGGACAGCAGCATCAGCGGCAGCGCCTGATCATAGGCTGCTAGCGCACGCATCACCGTACGCAGCAAATCGGCATTGGCCATCATGTCGTTGTACAGCGCGCCATGTGGTTTGACATAGCTGACGCGAGTGCCTTGCACCCGGCACAGGCCGTCCAGCGCACCGATCTGATAATGCAGCAGGTCGGTGACTTCGGCAGCGGAGCAGGCTATCGAGCGGCGGCCGAAGCCGACCAGGTCAGGGTAGGCCGGGTGCGCACCGATGCGTACGCCGTGCTGCACTGCCAGGCCGATGGTATGGCGCATGACGCCGGGGTCGCCGGCGTGGAAACCGCAGGCAATGTTGGCGCAGTCGACCAACGCCATGACCTGGTCGTCGAGCCCCATGCGCCAGGCGCCGAAGCTCTCGCCCATGTCACAGTTGAGCAGCAATGTTTTCATACGTATGGCCTCGAATGTCTGTTGAACAAAGTACCGGAGAAGCCGTCCAACAGCCACATGCAGCAGGGCTAACGCGAGGTTTTGATGAAGATTCTGATGGTTCTCACATCCCATGGGCAACTGGGCGATACAGGTAACAAGACCGGCTTCTGGCTGGAAGAATTTGCTGCGCCCTTCTACGTACTCAAGGATGCAGGCGCTGAAGTGGTGCTGGCCTCCCTGGCTGGCGGCCATCCACCGCTGGACCCCAAGAGCGATGAACCGGACGCCCAGACCTCCGCTACTCGACGTTTCGCCACCGATGACCAGGCCCGTGCGCAGTTGGCTGAGACCCTGCCGCTCACGCAGATCAGAGCTGATGACTTTGACGCGGTGTTCTACCCCGGTGGGCACGGCCCGCTGTGGGACCTGACCGGTAGCCCTGAATCAATCGAGCTGATTGAAGCTTTTGTGCGTGCCGACAAACCGGTTGCAGCAGTTTGCCATGCGCCTGCGGTACTCTTGCAGGTGCGTGATGCGCGGGGTCAGGCGCTGGTCAAAGGCCGGGAGGTAACCGGGTTTTCCAACTCCGAGGAGCAGGCTGTGGGCCTGACCGAGGTGGTGCCTTTTCTGCTGGAGGACGAGCTGAAAAAGCTCGGTGCACTCTACAGTTGTGGTGAGGACTGGACACCCTACGTCAAGGTCGCCGACAAGCTGGTTACCGGTCAGAACCCCGGCTCGTCGGAAATCACTGCCCTGGCCCTGCTCAAGCTGCTGGAATAACGGTGCTGGGCTCACGCAACTGATCGAACCAGTCAAGTGCGCCCTGCCAGAGTGGTTGGGCGCTCGGACGGAAATAACCCATGTGGCCGATGGGCGGCAGGCTCTGTTCGGCCGGTACCAGCGTCAGCGCCTGATAAGGCGCCTGCCGATATGCGGACATGAAAGCATCGCGGGATGCCGGCGAGGCCCACAGGTCATCGATCGCGTTCAGCGCCACGATCGGGGTGGTCACCTGGGCGAAGATCGCCTCCATTTCCGGCATCTGCGGGTCTTCAAAGAAATAGCGCGGGTAACGGCACCAGCGTTTCCACTGCCGGTACACGTCCAGCGGCAGATCTTCCCCCATGCCCAGCTTGCTCCAGGCCAGATAGCCCTTGCTGCGCGTCACTAGCGGCGCCACCACGCGCCACATGGTCAGGACCTTCATGCGCTCGGCAAAGGGCATCCAGCCATGCCAGCCCGCACCTGTGCCAAAGGTATAGAGACCACTGACCCGCTGGTGGTCGGGTAGCAGGCCGAAGGCATGCCCACCGAAGGAATGGCCGACCATAAAAGTCTGCAGCTCCGTGTTGTGCAGATGATCCAGTGCGGCGGCCAGGTCCAGTCTGGCCCAGTCCAGATAATCCATCCTGAAACCCTTGAGCGAGCTGGGTCGGGACTCGCCGACACCTCGATAGTCCAACGTCAGAGTAGTGTAGCCGCGGGCTGCGGCGTATTCGGCAAAGCGCCGGTAGAAACCACGGGGCACGCCCGTAGCACTGCCCATGAGTATCTGGCCGACCGGTTGCGCGGCGGGAAACAGGGTGGCGGCTATGGGGTAGCCATCTGCCGGTTGCAAAGTCAGCTGTTGCGGCGTGATGGTTTGCGGAGCATTGCTGGAAGTAGACATGGCGTGAACCCTGTACCCGTTTGTGCATGATGAAATGAGTATATAGACCGGTCGGTCTATAAAGCAAAGTGTTTTTCAGCGGTAGGGTCTTTCAGGGGTATAGCCTGGTCCACAGGCGGTACAGCGGCTCGGCCAGAAACATTACCAGGAACAGGCGTAACACCTGTAGTGCGGTGACCAGTGCTACCGAGAGCTGCAGGGCTTCAGCGGTCAGGCAGAGCTCGGTGATGCCGCCGGGCATCATGCCCAGCATCAGACTCAGGTCATCGACCTCGGCAAACCAACTGAGTACTTCCGCGCCTAGTGCCGCTACTACCATGGTGATCAGCGTGAATAGCACTACTCTGAGCATAAAGGCCGGAGCACTGCGGAAGAATTTGCGATCAAAATGACAACCCAGAGCGCAGCCAATCAACCACTGCCCCAGCTCGCCGCCGCCGGGCGGTAAGGCGATATCCAGATCGAAGTAGACGCTGGCTAGAGCGCAAACCGTCAGCGGGCCGAGCATCCACGGGTTGGGTTGGCCAAGTCGCCGCCAAAGCAGGGCCAGCGCTGCCCCCAATGGCATCAGTAACGCCAGCCAGCCCCAATGGGTGTTGCCTGGCTCAGGCGTTGGGGATTCAGGTAAAGCGAAGGTAAAGAGTGCGGGGATGATCAGCACCACCATCAGCAGTCGGAGGCTGTGGGCGGCCGCCACCTTGGCCGGTTCGGCCTGATGCCGCAGGGCGAGCCCTACCATCTCGCTGGCGCCACCGGGCATGCTGGCAAAATAGGCGGTGGCGCGGTCTACCCCGCTGTGCCTGAGTATCCCTATGCCAATTACACAGAGCATGACGGTGATGCAGGCCCCGAGCACAATGACCCACCAGTGGCCGACAATCTGGGCAAATACCGGAGCGGTAAAATGCAGACCTATGGCGCTGGCGATCAGCCACTGCCCGGTCTGGCGGCCGCCGGGCAGTTCCAGCAGCAGCCAGCCGCTGCACCTTACCAGGATGACTGCCAGCAATGAGCCAATCATCCAGGGCAGCGGCCAGTCCGCCAGGCTGGCCAGCCAGCCGCCGAACAAGCCTACCAGCGGCGTGGACCAGAGCCTGGCCCTGGCCAGTAGCGCTGCCGTGTCAGGCATTGCTCAGCGCGGCCCTGCGGCGACCGCGATAGGCGCGCCAGAACGGCAGTGCGAACATGAAGGCGACCAGCACCCAAAGACCCAGGGTAATGGGGCTGCTCCAGAGAATGCCGAGGTTGCCATCCGAGATGGACAGTGCGCGGCGCAGATTGCTCTCCATCATGCCGCCGAGGATAAAGCCCAGCAGCAGTGCCGAGAGCGGGAAGTCCAGCTTGCGCAGAATGTAGCCGAACACGCCTATGCCGATCATCAGGAACAGATCGAAGGTGGTGGCATGCACCGCGTACACGCCAATCGAGGTGATGATGGCGATAGCCGGTACTAGCGTCCAGTTCGGTACCGAGAGGATACGGGTGAAGATATTGATCATCGGGATGTTCATGATGATCAGAATCACGTTGGCGACGAACAGCGAGGCGATCAGACCCCAGACAATGTCGGGCTGGTTCTGGAACAGCAGCGGGCCGGGGGTGATGTTGTACAGCGTCAGGGCGCCAAGCATTACCGCCGTGGTACCAGAGCCGGGGATGCCCAGAGTCAGCATTGGCACCATGGAGCCGCAAGCCGAGGCGCTGTTGGCGGTTTCCGGTGCGGCCAGACCGCGCAAGTCACCGTCACCGAAACGCCCGTTGGCGCCAGCAAGACGCTTTTCGGACATATAGCTCACGGCGCTGGCCAGGGTTGCACCCGCGCCGGGCAGCACACCGAAAATAAAACCGAGCAACCCGCTACGAATGTTGGTAGCAAAGACCGATGCGCCCTCCTTGAAATTGAACAGCATACGACCGCTGGCCTTGACCGCAGCCTGACCCTGGTGCGTGCGTTCCAGCAGCATGAGGATTTCACTGATACTGAACAGCCCGAGCACCAGCACTACAAACTGAATGCCGTCGGCCAGCCCCAGGCTGCCGAAGGTGAAACGGTAGACCCCGCTGTTGGCGTCGATACCGACGCAGGACAGTAGTAGGCCGATCAGTACAGCGACAGCGGTCTTGACCGGCTTGTCACCGGCCATGCCAGCCAGGCAGACAATGGCAAAGACCATCAGCATGAAGTACTCGGCAGGCCCGAAGGACACCGCCCATCCGGCCAGCAGCGGTGCAAAGGCGACCACCCCAACGGTGGCGATCATGCCGCCGATAAAGGAACTCCAGGCCGAGATGGACAGGGCGATACCGCCTTTGCCCTGACGTGCCAGGGGGTAGCCGTCGAGGGTGGTCATCACCGCGGAGGCTTCGCCGGGAATATTCAGCAGAATCGAGGAAATACGCCCACCGTACTCGCAGCCCAGATACACCGAGGCCAGGAGGATCAGAGCGGTTTCCGGCGGCAGGCCGAGGGCGAAGGCCACCGGTATCAGCAGCGCCACGCCATTGATGGGTCCCAGGCCGGGCAGCAGTCCGACGATGGTGCCTATGGTGGTACCCGCCAGGGCGGTAATCAGATTATTCGGGCTCAGGGCAACGCTGAAACCCTGTCCGAGATATTGCAGCGTATCCATGATCAGTTCTCCAGTACGGCCAGCACGCCCATGGGCAGCGGCACGTCAAGAATGCGGTCAAACAGAAAGTACAGGCCAAGGCCCAATACCACGGCGAGGATCGCGCTAGGCAACCAGCGACCACCGAACAACTTGGCCATGCCGAAACCGAAGAGCGTGGCGGTAACGATAAAACCGACCTTTTCGAATAGCGCGGCCAGTGCCAGCAGCAAGGCCAGGCAGACCAGCACTTTCACCAGCATCGCTGGCACCAGTGCTGGGGCTGCAGCGCCGTGGTTTTCCAGTGCCGGTTTGCAGACCAGCAGCAAGGCGCCCGCACCGAGCAGAACAAGCAGCATCAGCGGATAAGCGCGGGGGCCGACCGGCTCGTAGGAAAAGGGCGCATGGTAACCCCAGGCGGCCACACCGAGACCAATGCAGGCCAACAGCAGGCACGCCGCAAACAGGCGGTGGTACAACATGGTTGAGTCCTCGCGGGTACGGACCGGGGCACTGCGCCACCGGCCGTAAGGAACGGATTACTGTTTTGGGCTAGAGCGTTGAACTCGGGCGTGGCGCTATTGCGTCAGTCCGAACTCGGCCGCCAGGAGCTTGTACTCGGCAACACGCTTTTTGACGTAGCTGTCGAGCTCAGCACCGGTCATGGAGAAAGGGAAAAGCTCTCGCTGCTCGCGCAAGGTAGCAAAGTCTTCAGTGGCCATAATGCGGTCGAAGGTGTCCTTCCACCAGGCGTACTCCTGATCACTGACGTTTGGACCCATGTAGAAGCCGCGAATAACTGGCCAGCTCACGTCGTAGCCCTGCTCTTTGGCGGTGGGGATATCGGCAACGGATGCGCCCGGCAGGCGTTCGTCGGACAATATGGCCAGAATGCGCATGCCGCCGCTTTCGATATGTGGCACGGAGTCGGAAATATCGGTGCTGGCAACGTGGATGTGGCCACCAAGCAGTGAAGTGGCGAGCTCACCGCCACCTTCCATGGCTACATAGCGGAGTTTGCGTGGATCAATACCGGCAGCCCGAGCAAGTAGCGCAGTTTGCATCCAATCCTGGCTGCCGACGGTGCCGCCGGAGCCGATCACAACCTTGGACGGGTCCTTTTTCAGCGCTGCCATCAGGTCATCCAGGGTCTGGAGTTCGGAGTCTGCGCGCACAGCGATGGCGCCGTAGCTCGAGCCGACAACCGCCAGCCATTTCACCGCATTTTCGTCAAAGCGGCCAAATTTGCCTTGCGCCAGGTTGAGCAGTGAGCCACTGGAGAAGGCGGTAATGGTGCCCGGTTCGGAAGAACGCTGGGCGACCACCGCGTTATAGGCCACAGCGCCGATACCGCCGGGCATGTAGGTAACGCGCATCGGACGGCTGATGCTGTTGCTGTCCAGTAGCGCGGTCTGGGCCAGCTTGCAGGTCAGGTCGAAGCCGCCACCGGGGGACGCAGGGGCGATGCATTCAGGACGGCGTGGCTCGTCGGCCAGTGTGTAGGTAGCAAGACCCAGGCAGGCGATGGCCAGCAGGGCGGAACCGAGTGCAGATTTCATGGGCAATTCCTCATACTTATTATTTTAGGCGATATTGCTGTGTCTGATTCCAGAAAAACCGCTTACCAGATCGGCAGGCTATAGCTGACGATCAGACGGTTTTCATCCACATCACGGGCATAACTGGAGCGATAGGTCGCGTTGCGCCAGCGCAGCCCGACATTTTCCAGCGGACCGCTCTGAATCACGTATTGCAGTTCGCTATTGCGTTCCCAATCAGTACCCCGACCACCGGCCACCAGTTCGGCCTGGTCGCCCTTGGTGTAGCGCGTCATGAAGCTCAGCCCGGGCAGGCCCTGGGCGGCGAAGCTGTAGTCGTATCGCACTTGCGCGGAGCGCTGTCCGGCCTCGGCAAAGTCGTTGATCTGCACGAAGTTGGCAAGGTAGGGGTTGCTGCCGTCGATATACGGGAAGGCGTTGTCGCCGCGCATTTTCTGCAGATTGAAGCCGAAGCGATGGCCTTTGATGCCATAGCTGAACAGGCCCTGCCAGGCCTGGTTATCGATGTTGCCAGCCTGGGCGGCGCCCTGCTCATCCGAGATGGAAACACGCAGTTCGGACTTCAGGGTGCCGTCCCCCAGCGCCTGCTGATGGGTCAGGCCGATAAAATGTTGGCGGTAGATATCATCCAGTTGTGCCAGGTGATAACTCCCCGCCAGGCTGGGCATGAACTTGTAATCCACTCCCACCCAATCAAAATGGTCTGCAGTAAAAGAACCACCAAAGCGGCGGTTCTTGTTGTTCGAGGTAATGTCCTCGGCATTGGTCGAGTTGCGATCCTTGACCTTGGTCAGGCGACCCAGGCTGATAGTCAGCTTGTCGATCTCATTGATCGTGGCCATGCCGCCCTCAAAGGTCTGCGGCAGAATGCGACTGGTATTGGGGCTCAGCGTGGGCAGCTTCGGCAGCAGGCTGCCGACCAATAGCTCCGACTCGGATACCCGAGCCTTGGCGGTCAGATTCAGCTTGCTGTATTCGCTGGGCGCGCGGCCGTCATCATGGGTTGGCAGCAGGCCGGTGCCAGTGCGATCCGGGCTGGAATCGAGCTTGAGGCCGAGCATGGCTTGGGCGTCCAGGCCAAAACCGACGAGGCCGGGGGTGTAACCGGATTTAACGTTGAGGATAAAGCCCTGGGCCCACTCTTCACGCTTGGATTGTCCGCTGCCTTCGCGGAAGTCACGGTTGAAGTAGATGTTGCTGGTGCTCAGTGTGGCGCTGCTGTCTTCGACGAAGCCCTGGGCTACTGCGCTGTGCACCAGGATGCCCTGCGCGAGCAAGGACGCGGAACCGATTAGCCATACCGAGGGGAAACGACGCTTGAAATGCGGCTTTGCATGCATGCGGTAAACTCCATTGTTGTTTTTGTTACGGGCGATCTTTGCGCCCTGAGTCGCACTGCACCCGGGTGTTTGGGTGAGCGTGGATGAATGCTAAAACGCTAACCTTTCGCCAACCTTTCATGCTGGCGACGTTGGATCGGCGGTGTACACTCCGCAAGAGAGGACCTATTGGAGAAACACTCAGGTGCGCATTCTGCTGGTGGAAGACGACCCGGAACTGGCCGAGAGCCTGACCCGCATGCTCAAGGCCGGGGGCTGGACCGTGGATACGCTGCACGATGGAGTAGTCGCCGACCAGGCGCTACGCAATGAGGATTACGCCCTGGCCATTCTCGACGTCGGTTTGCCGCGCATGGATGGTTTTGAAGTGCTGCGGCAGTTGCGTGAGCGTGGCCAAACCCTCGCTGTGCTGATGCTCACCGCGCGTGGTGAGGTGGCCGACCGGGTGCGCGGGCTGAATCTGGGAGCCGATGATTACCTGGCCAAGCCCTTTGAATTGAGCGAACTGGAGGCCCGGGTCAACGCCCTGCTGCGCCGCAGCCTGATGGGTGGTGAGCGCCAGCAGCACTGCGGTGAGCTGGTCTACGATCTGAACGATCGACGCTTCAGTTTATGCGGTACACCGCTGCAACTGTCTTCCCGTGAGCACGGCGTGCTGGAAAACCTGATCGCCCGTCCCGGTCGGCTGATGAGCAAGGAGCAACTGGCGGGCAAGGTCTTTGGTCTGGATCAGGATGCCAATCCGGAAGCGATTGAAATCTACATATCGCGTTTGCGGCGCAAGCTCGATGGTAGCCCGGTGCGTATTGTCACCTTCCGCGGCTTGGGTTATCTGCTGGAAGCCGATGCATGAACGCCGCCGGTAGTCTGCGCGGACGCCTGCTGCGGCGTCTGGCGTTGATGCTGGCGATTCTGCTGGTGCTGGCCAGTACCGCAGCCTACTGGAATGCCCGGCAGGCGGCGGATACGGCCTATGATCGCTCGCTGTTGTCCTCTGCGCGGGCCATTGGC
Source organism: Pseudomonas sp. (assembly GCA_046291745.1). Lineage (GTDB taxonomy): Bacteria > Pseudomonadota > Gammaproteobacteria > Pseudomonadales > Pseudomonadaceae > Halopseudomonas. The sequence goes on from JBKBSI010000035.1 coordinate 16,772, forward strand.
GAACGCCTCTACGACGTCGATGGCGAGCTGGTGGTCGAGGTCCCCTATATAGCGCTGGACAACTTTGCCTACGACATCACCGGGCGACTCTATTATCAGGTGCTTAACCCGCATGGCGAGTCCATTTCCGGCTATGAGGACTTGCCTGGCCCCGAGGAAGATGTAGAGCTGACAAGCGACTACCCTGCCCTGGCGCGTTTTTACCATGGCCAATACCGCGGCGCGGGTGTACGTCTGGTCAGCCTGTTGCAGCCGATCAGCGGCGGGCCAATCCAGGGTATGGCGGAAATCCGTGTGGCCGAGACGCTGGAGGCGCGGGACCGCATGGCGCACAGCCTGCTGCGGCAGTCACTGATCAATCTCGGGTTGCTGGCGGTCAGTGCCCTGCTGCTTGCCTGGTTGGCGGTCAGTGCTGCCCTGCGACCCCTGCGCCGATTGCGTGAGGAGGTGGCCGGGCGCGCCAGTGATGATCTGCGACCTATCAGCACCCAGGGGTTGCAGCGCGAAGTGACCCCGCTGGTTGAATCCATCAATCACTTTACCGGGCGTTTGCGCGAGAACTTCGAGCGGCAGCGCGACTTTATCGCCGAGGCCTCCCACGAATTGCGCACGCCGCTGGCGGCACTCAAGGCGCGGATCGAACTGGGTCTGCGTTCGCCCGAACCGGAGAGCTGGAAACAGGCCCTGCACGAGGCCGAACAAAGCACCGACCGCACTATCCAACTGGCCAACCGTTTGTTGTCGATGGCGCGCATTGAGCGCGGTGCCCGCGCCGTCGCGGAAGGCAGTGCCGAGCGTGTGGCAATGCAGCCGCTGGTGCAGGAACTGGCGATCAGTATGGTGCCGTTGGCGCATGCCCAGAGCATCGAGCTGGCGCTGGAAGCGGATCAGCCCTTCGATGTCTGGGGTGAGCCGACGCTGTTGCAGGAACTGGTGAGCAACCTGATAGCCAACTCGCTACAGCACACCCCGAGTGGCGGGCAGATTATTCTGCGGCTGCGCGCGCCGCGCCTGCTGGAGGTGGAAGATACCGGTACGGGAATACCGGAAAGCGAGCGGCAGAAGGTCTTCGAGCGCTTTTACCATCAGGGTTCGGGTAGTGGATTGGGACTGTCGATCGTCGGAGAGATCTGCCGTGCCCATAGGGCCGAGATCAGTCTGCACCAGGGCTCCTTCGGTGGATTGCTGGTCAAGGTCGGCTTTCCGGCCTGATTCTCGAGGATCTCAGGCAGGCATGGTCAGACGTGTTTCACCACGCAGTTTGATCACGTCAGCGCGGGGAGGCGCGCCGAACATGCGGCTGTATTCGCGACTGAAGTGCGAAGGACTTTCGTACCCGACCCGATAGCTCGCCGTTGCCGCTTCCAGCCCCTCGCTGAGCATCAGCCGGCGTGCCTCGTGCAGACGCAACTTCTTCTGAAACTGCACTGGCGACATCCGTGTGACCTGCTTGAAGCTGTGATACAGGGTCGATTCGCTCATGTTCACATCCTCCGCCAGTTCGCGCACCCGCAATGGTTCGGCAAAGCGATCCTTGAGCACCGCAATCACGCGGGAAATGCGGTTTGACTGACTGTCGGCCGAGACGAACTCGCGCATGCGCAGCCCCATTTCCCCAATCAGCGCACGGTAAATGATCTCGCGCTGGATCAAGGGCGCCAGTATCCGCGCGTCAGCGGGCGAGTCGATTAGCCGTACCAGTCGGGTCATGGCATCGAGAATACCCATATCGACCTGGGCGACACAGAGGCCGCAGGCGGAATAGGGGCAGTCCACCTGCGGCTCTGGTGGCGCGGCGTCGCCCAGCTTGAGGACCAGGTCGGCTACCTCGGCGGGGTTGATGCTGATTTTTACTGCCAGAAAGGGATTTTCCGGGGAGGCGTCCACCACCCGGCCGTTTACCGGCAAATCGACGCTGGACACCATATAGCTGTGGGCGCCGTAGACGATTTCCCGATCTCCCAGTTGCACGGTCTTGCGTCCCTGGGCGATCACGCACAGCGAGGGCTCATAGACAGTCGACATGCAGGGAGTGGGCGAGTCGACGCGAAACAGCTCCAGCCCCGGGATGCTGGTTTCATACACACCCTCGGCGGTCATTCTGGCCGCGACCAGGTCCCCCAGTTGTTGGCACATGGGCTCAGCTGATGCTGTAGAGGGGGGGCACAGGGTGCTGGCAGGGGCGACATCAATCATGGTGACCTCCAGAGTATGAAAGGCAGTATATACAGGATCGGATAAGTCACGACCCATCAGGAAGCCTTTTGCAGAATTAGGCAATAATCCGGCAGGATCGCGCAAACGTCGGTCATACGGCCATCATAATCACATGATTATGGCAGTTTTACCTACTTTGGAATAAAAAGGTTTTCTCTCAGCCGATTGTCTGAAAATAGAATTAGGCAATCATAAGGCAGTATTGCGCTACCCCTTACCCGCCCGCCGAGCCTATCGTTCAACCCTGCGAAGACGCGCGACGTCTTTACCTGAACGACTCAATCAGTGATCCCGCCGACGGGAAGTGAGAAGCACACATGCAAGCCATCACCTTCAAGGAAGTTAAAATGTCATTGCTCGGCGTTCTGCTGCTGACCGTTCTGGCTGGTTGCGACGCCCAGGGTCAGGACAATGCCGCGCCCATGCCGCCGCCGGAGGTCGAATTTGCCGAGGTGCGTGCCGAACAGGTTACCTTGTGGGGTGCCTTCAGTGGTCGACTTGAAGCCCCGCAGCGGGTGGAGTTGCGGCCGCGGGTCAGCGGTTATATCGACCAGGTCGGTTTTGAAGAGGGTGAGCTGGTCAAGGAGGGCGATGTGCTCTTTGTCATTGATCCCCGCCCCTACCAAGCTCGTAAGCAATTGGCCCAGGCCGAGTTGGCACGCATGCGCAGTCAATTGACCCTGGCCAGCAGCGAGGCCGCCAGGTCGGAACAGTTGTGGCAGCGGCAGGCGATATCCCGCGAGGAATTCGAGCAACGTAACGCCGCGAAAACCATGGCCCAAGCGGCGGTGAACGCAGCTGCCGCAGCCTTGCAGAGTGCCCAGCTAGACCTGGAATACACCCAGATCAAGGCGCCGGTCAGTGGCCGTATCGGCCGCGCCCTGGCTACCACCGGCAATCTGGCCAGCGCCGACAGCACCCTTCTTTCAACCCTGGTATCGGTTGATCCGCTGTATGTCTACTTCGAAAGCGATCAGCAGACGGTCCAGGACAATCCGCATGGCCAGGCGGTACCGGTACGTATCGGGTTGGCCGGTGGGCAGGACTTTCCCTATCAGGGTCAGCTCGATTTCGTCGACAACCAGTACAACCCGCGCACTGGCACCCTGCAATACCGGGCGCAACTGGCCAACCCGGATGGCGTATTGCGTCCAGGTCAGTTCGCCCGGGTTGAGATGCCGGTGGCGTCGGCCGACGCCGCGCTGCTGGTCGATCAGAAGGCCATAATGACCGACCAGGATCGCCGCTACCTCTACGTGCTGGATGACGATAATCGGGCGCAGCGGCGCATTGTCGAAACCGGTCGTCGTGTTGATGGGTTACTGGTAATCACCGATGGTCTGGCCGCCGGAGACCGGGTGGTCGTCAATGGCCTGCAGAAGATCGCTTTTCCCGGCATTGAGGTGGTGCCGCACCAGGTACATATGCGCCGCACCCCGGCTCCTGTGGTAATCGCCACAGCGCCCTGAGGTATTGCCGCGGTTTTATTGATTTTTCGTCACTTTCTTTTATTGGACTGATACGGGCGCGCCCTCCGGACGCGTTCCGGGAGGCTGTTGCCGTGAATTTTTCGCGTTTCTTTGTCGATAGGCCGATCTTTGCCTCGGTACTGTCGATCATCATCTTCGTGGTCGGTCTGATCAGCATTCCAATGCTGCCGGTCAGCGAGTATCCCGATGTTGTGCCCCCCAGCGTGCTGGTCAGCGCCAGCTACCCGGGCGCCAACCCCAAGACCATTTCCGAGACCGTGGGCACTCCGCTGGAGGAGGCCATCAATGGCGTCGAGGACATGATCTACATGAAATCGGTCGCTGGCAGTGACGGCAGTCTGGCGCTGACCGTGACCTTTGCCCTGGGCACCGACCCGGATCAGGCCCAGGTGCAGGTGCAGAACCGGGTGTCACAGGCGCTGCCACGTCTGCCGGAGGATGTCCGTCAGCTTGGCGTGACCACGCAGAAGCAGTCGCCCAACCTGATGATGGCCGTGCACCTGACTTCGCCGGATGACAGCCTGGACGCCACCTATATCCGCAACTATGCGGTGCTGCATATTCGCGACGAGCTGGCACGTATTCCCGGTGTCGGGCAGGCGGAACTGTTCGGTGCGGGCGATTATGCCATGCGCCTGTGGATAGACCCGCAGCGCGCAGCGGCGCTGGGCGTGACCGCAGGCGATATCAGCGCCGCAGTGCGTGAACAGAACATCCAGGTGTCAGCCGGGCAGATAGGTGCGCCGCCGATGCCGGATGGCTCGGACATGCTGATCTCGATCAACGCCCAGGGCCGCCTGGAAACGGTCGAGGAATTCGAGAACATTGTTCTGAAAACCGGTGAGCAAGGCGAAGTGACGCTGCTCAAGGATGTGGCGCGGGTCGAACTCGCTGCGTCGCAGGACGCCCTGCGAGCGCTGCTCAACAACCGCCAGGCCGTGGCCATACCGATCTTTCAGGCGCCCGGCTCCAACTCCCTGGAC
>JBKBSI010000360.1:0-577 GCA_046291745.1 Pseudomonas sp.
CAACGAACACAACAGCAGCTCGGAGCCAGCGTCAAGACGCAACCCGAGCCGCCACACAAACCAACTTGAAGCTTGAAGCTTGCCGCTTGAAGCTGCGACCAAAGGGAGCCAACACATGCTCAGCTGGGACGAACTAGACACACCCGAAACCACCACCTCCGCCCCTCTGGGAGTGTCGAGTTCCATCTCGACACAGGGCACCGAAACCGAGTCCACCGCGGCCCCTACACAGGTCGCCGAAGCCCGCCAAATCGCCAGCAACGACTCCGACGCCATCGCCCGCGCCAAAGCCGCGCTCGACCAACTGGACATCCAGGAAGGCCTCGACGAACTCGAAGGCTCCGCGGCCCGCGTCAACGTCGATGCCAAACAGATGATCAACTGCCGCGCCGACCTCAACCAGCTGGTGCCGTTCAAATACGAATGGGCCTGGCAGAAATACCAGGACGGCTGCGCCAACCACTGGATGCCTCAGGAGGTCAACATGACCGCCGACATCGCCCTGTGGAAAAACCCCGAAGGCCTGACCGACGACGAGCGCCGCATCGTCAAGCGCAACCTCGGCTTCTTCTCCACC
>JBKBSI010000361.1:0-575 GCA_046291745.1 Pseudomonas sp.
TAACCACCTACGCCATGCACATAGGCTCGGCGGTCGAAATGCTGCTGCTGTCGTTTGCCTTGGCTGCCCGGTTCAAAACCCTGAAGGAGCAGAAGGAGGAGGCCCCCGCCCAACTGGTCAGGACCCAGCGCGCGCACGAAACCGAACTGGAACAGAAAGTGCTCGAGCGCACCACAGCGCTGGCTGAAGCCAATGCCCGCCTGGAAACCCTGGCCATGCAGGACCCCCTGACCGGACTGGCCAACCGCTCGGCGCTGGACATTCACATGACTCAGGCGCTGCGGCGCAGTCAAAGACGCAACATACCGCTGGCGGTCATGCTGATTGATCTGGATGGCTTCAAACAGATAAACGATCAGCTTGGCCACGAAACCGGCGACCATGTGCTCTGCGCCATTGCCGAACGTCTGACCCGAATTGCCCGCGACGCGGACTTCGTCGCACGCCTGGGCGGCGACGAATTTGTGCTGGTGGCGGAAGATATAGGCACTCCGGAGCAGGCGCACATGCTGGCTGAACGCTTCCTCGATAGCCTGAGCCTGAATATCCATCTGGAAGGCCAAAGCCTATCTGTA
>JBKBSI010000362.1:0-564 GCA_046291745.1 Pseudomonas sp.
GCGCACACAGTACCGGCTCTTTAATGTCGGCCAGATCGATTTCGATCACTTCAGTGTATTCAGCATCGGCATCGGCTTCCATCAGCTGTGGATCTTTCAGCCAGGCCTGCATCGCATTGATACGGCGCTCGATAGTGCGCACATCACCGTAACCTTCCGCGATCATCCACTTCAGCATCACGATATTCGATTCCAGATATTCGGCAATCGACTCTTTTGACAGCTTGATGGTACAACCGGCTGCTGAACGCTCAGCAGAGGCATCAGATAATTCAAACGCCTGCTCTACGGTCAGATTCGGTAAACCTTCGATTTCTAAGATACGGCCAGAGAAGATGTTCTTCTTACCTTTCTTATCAACCGTCAGCAAACCTTTCTGAATGGCAACATAAGGAATGGCGTGCACTAAGTCGCGCAGCGTAATACCAGGCTGCATTTCGCCTTTAAAGCGCACCAGTACCGACTCTGGCATATCCAGTGGCATTACACCAGTCGCTGCGGCGAACGCCACTAAACCTGAACCTGCCGGGAACGAAATACCAATCGGGAAACGGGTGTGAGAGT
>JBKBSI010000363.1:0-559 GCA_046291745.1 Pseudomonas sp.
TGGGCGTGCAGGTCCACGGCGGCATGGGCTATATCGAGGAAACCGGCGCGTCGCAGTATCTGCGCGATGTGCGCATCACCTCGATCTACGAAGGCACCAACGGCATTCAGGCGATGGATCTGGTCGGTCGAAAGCTGTCGGATGGCGGCGAGGCGGCAATGCGCCTGCTGGATGAGGTGCTGGACGGCGCCAAATCCGCGCAATCCGCGCATCCCGATCTGGCCCATGATCTGTGGCAGGCCGCCGAGACGCTGCGCGAGGCGACGCTGGCCCTGCTGGATCGCGCGATGCCGGAGCGGTTCGCGGGTGCCGTGCCCTATCTGACCGCATTCGCGCGGGTGCTGGGCGGGCACTATCATCTGCGGGCCGCGATGGCCGGGGGCGCATCACATCAGGCGCTGGCGCGGGTCTTCATGCTGCGGGTGCTGCCCCATAATGCGGGCGATCTGGCCGAGGCACTGGCGGGACTGGACGATCTGACGGGGATCAGCGACGCCGCCCTTGCGGGCGAATTCGCCGCGTGATCCGCACCCCATTCGAGACCCCGCCTGCCGAGGGC
>JBKBSI010000364.1:0-261 GCA_046291745.1 Pseudomonas sp.
GTATGCGGTATTAGCATTCCTTTCGGAATGTTGTCCCCCACTAATAGGCAGATTCCTAAGCATTACTCACCCGTCCGCCGCTAGCTCAGTTACCGAAGCAACCTCGCCCGCTCGACTTGCATGTGTTAAGCCTGCCGCCAGCGTTCAATCTGAGCCATGATCAAACTCTTCAGTTAAAAATCATTAGTAGCTTATGGCTACAAATCTTGGCTCATCAATTTTCTGACAAATATTTCTCAAATAAACTTCGAGTAATTTCTC
>JBKBSI010000364.1:271-556 GCA_046291745.1 Pseudomonas sp.
CTCAATATACGGACCCACTCACCACTTCGTGCGTCGTTCGTTTCCGTCGATCACGTCGGTATGGGGTGCATTCTAGAGGATTTCTAAAGCATTGCAACCCCCAAATTCACTTATTTGAAACGGGCGTTGATTTTTTCTACAAAAATTAAGAAAAATCGTATTTTTCATCTATTTTTTGATCATATTTATCATTTTTTCTCTTATTTCTTTCAACATGAGCATTTCATTTCCAATCTTTAAAAGTCTTTTAAGCTTGAAATTTACGGCTTAGCATTTATTTTTTCT
>JBKBSI010000365.1:0-545 GCA_046291745.1 Pseudomonas sp.
CCGCGCGGGGGAAACCGTGGCCTTTGTCGGACCATCGGGCGCGGGCAAAACGACGGCTCTGGCACTGCTGCCGCGCTTTTACGACCCGACCGAGGGGCGCATCACCATCGACGGGCTGGCGCTGCCGCAGATGAAACTGACCAGCCTGCGCCGCCAGATCGGTCTGGTCAGCCAGGACGTGTTCCTGTTCGGCGGGACCTTGCGCGAGAACATCGCCTATGGCCGGCTGGATGCGTCCGAGGCCGAAATCCGCGCCGCCGCCGAAAAGGCGCAGCTGGCCACCCTGATCGACAGCCTGCCCGAGGGGTTGCAGACGGTGGTGGGCGAACGCGGCGTGATGCTGTCGGGCGGCCAGAAGCAGCGCGTGGCCATTGCCCGCGCTTTCCTGAAAAACCCGCCGATCCTGATTCTGGATGAGGCCACCAGCGCGCTGGACAGCCAGACCGAACGCGAAATCCAGAGCGCGCTTGACGCCCTGTCGGTCGGCCGCACCACGCTGGTCATCGCGCATCGTCTGGGCACGATCCGCAATGCCGACCGCATTG
>JBKBSI010000366.1:0-248 GCA_046291745.1 Pseudomonas sp.
GCCTTGCAGGATCGCCAGATCATCCGCATCGGTCAGGACATCGCGAACAAAACTTTGATCCAGTTTTAAGGTACTGATAGGTAATCGCTTCAGATATGACAATGAAGAGTAGCCGGTACCAAAATCATCCAGCGAAAAACTAACGCCCAATGCGGCGCAAGCCAGCATGGTCTGAGAGACATGCTGAAAGTCCTGCAAGGCACTGGTTTCAACGATTTCTAATTCCAGACATTTCAGTGAAACCTGCG
>JBKBSI010000366.1:258-538 GCA_046291745.1 Pseudomonas sp.
GCTGCTGCCAGAGCGCGAGCTGGGTTAAGGCCCGGCGCAGTACCCAGTTTCCAAGCGTAATACCAAGCGGATGTTGCTCAATCAGCGGTAAAAAAGTCCCTGGCGCCAACAAGCCCAATTCCGGGTGCTGCCAGCGGATCAAGGCTTCGACACCGATACAGTGACCGCTTTGTAAATCCACTTTTGGCTGATAATACAACTCAAACTGATTTTGCTCTAAGCCGAGCTGAATCGCCTGCAGGCGTTGATGCAGATCTCTGGCTTGTAGATCGGCCGCCAG
>JBKBSI010000367.1:0-520 GCA_046291745.1 Pseudomonas sp.
CATCGTGACGTTGCACATAGCATTATTGATGCCAGCCTGTCGGAGGGCGCAGACCTTCTGGTGCTGGGGTCTGTCATCCATTCGCGCGTGCAGTCGCTCGTGTTCGGGAGCCTGACCGAGGAAGTCCTGAAGGCCCCGAGGCTGAGCGCGTTGCTCGTTCCCTGAGCTGGATCAAGTCACACTCAGGATACGTCGCGATAGACCGGGTTTCGCTTTGCGGCAGATGCATTCAGGCCATCTTCCAGATCGTGACCTTTCAGATGCGCGGCAAAGCCTTCGATCTCGGCCCGCAGGCGCGATTGGCGGTCGGAATAGCGCCATTCCGACGCCGTCAAGCGTTTGGTGCGCCGCAACACTTCGGGGCTGGCGCGGGTCATCGCGCGGGCAAGCGCCTGTGCGCACGGCATGAGATCGGCCAGCGGCCAAACCTCGTTCACAAGGCCCACCAGCGCGGGTTTTTGCACCAATGCCTTGGCCACGACCACCTTTTGCTGATTGCCGCCCGAAAGCTCGATCACCC
>JBKBSI010000368.1:0-504 GCA_046291745.1 Pseudomonas sp.
TCACTTTGCTGACTATTCGCCACGCTAGCGACAACGGCGAGGGCATCACCTTTTGCCCGCCCATCGGCCATCGGCAGGAACGCGGCGATTACCGAGAAAGCTGGCAGCCTGCCGCCATGAGCGCGGGCGCGCTTGCCGCAGCCCACGAGATGGCTGCCAAGGTGGTGAAAGCGCTGCAAGGCGAAGGGCGCGGCTGGGGCCTTTACGGGGTCGAATTTTTTGTGCGCGGGGACGAGGTGATCTTTTCCGAACTCTCGCCGCGCCCGCACGATACCGGCATGGTTACGCTGGTCTCGCAAGATTTCAGCGAGTTTGATCTGCATGCCCGCGCCATCCTTGGCCTGCCGGTGCCCGATGCGATCACCGCGCATCCCGCCGCCTCGGCGGTGATTCTGGCCGATCGGGACAGCAGCGATTTCGCGTTTGACGGCTTGGCCGAGGCGCTTGCGATTTCCCCCGGCGCAGTTGATGTGCGGATTTTCGGCAAGCCTGCCACGCGCCCGT
>JBKBSI010000036.1:0-21307 GCA_046291745.1 Pseudomonas sp.
ACTGGGGCGCATTGAATGCAACTTTGATTGAGAGGTTAAAGCGAAGAGATAAAATCAAAAGGGGAAAAAAGAAAACCCCGCCTAGGCGGGGCTTTGCAGAACTTTGTTCCTGATCATCCGTAAATCGTGGTGCCTCCAGGCACAGTCCCTGATCCCTGTTATTTTTTGCGCTTCCTGCGTTGCTCCTAGCGAACGCAATGTTACGCAAAACGACAGGGTGCGCCCATAGTCGATTACCGCCAGGGCTTGTAAGCCAATGCTTACAATTTGACACACTTGTGTGAACCAGCGCACAAATGTGTCAAAACAGCGGATCAGAACTGAGCAGCATCCAACTCGTACAACGGCTCGCTGCCCGCCCGAACCGACTCGCTCAGGGAATGAATCCGCGGCAGCAAACGTTTGACGAAGAAACGTCCGGTGCCGATCTTGGCTTGATAGAAGCCGTCGGTATCGCTGTCCAGACGTGCATTCGCGGTCCGGGCCATCTTCGCCCACATGTAGGCGTAGGCGGTGTAACCGAACACGTGCAGATACTCGACCGAGGCCGCACCGATTTCATTCGGGTTGGTCTTGCTGCGATCAATGACCACACCGGTCAGTTCTTCCAGATTGTCGATGGCCTTGGCCAGCGGCTGAACAAACTCGGCCAGCGCCTGATCACTGTTCTCGGCGATAAAGTCGCGCACTTCCTTGATAAAGACATTCACGAAAGCGCCGTTATTGGCCACCGTCTTGCGTCCCATCAGATCCAGCGCCTGAATGCCGTTGGTGCCTTCGTAGATCTGCGCAATACGCACATCGCGCACCAACTGCTCCTGGCCCCACTCACGCACATAACCATGGCCACCGAACACCTGCTGGCCGTGTACGCAGTTTTCCAGACCCACATCAGTGAAGAAGGCCTTGGCTACTGGCGTCAACAGCGCAACAAGATCTTCACCCTTTTTCTTGATCTCGGCATCATCGGCGTACTTGCTGATATCCAGCTGCGAGCCAACATAGGTCGAGAACGCACGACTGGCTTCGGTCATGGCCTTGATGGTCAGCAGCATGCGGCGCACATCAGGGTGCACGATGATCGGATCCGCGGCCTTGTCGGGCTGCTGGGCACCGGTCGGGGCACGGCTCTGAATACGGTCGCGGGCATAGGCCACGGCGCTCTGGTAGGAAGCCTCGGAACAACCGATGCCCTGAATACCAATGGACAGGCGCTCATAGTTCATCATGGTGAACATGGCGTTCAGGCCCTTGTTCACTTCACCGATCAGGTAGCCCTGGGCACCGTCGAAGTTCATGACACAGGTAGCAGAAGCCTTGATACCCATCTTGTGCTCGATGGAACCACAGCTGACCGGGTTACGCTCACCCAGACTGCCATCGGCATTAACCAGGAACTTGGGTACCAGAAACAGCGAGATACCCTTGGGACCGGCCGGCGCATCAGGCAGCTTGGCCAGAACCAGGTGGATGATGTTCTCGGTCAGGTCATGCTCACCACCGGTAATGAAGATTTTGGTGCCGGTAACCGAGTAGCTGCCATCCGCCTGCGGCACAGCCTTGGTACGGATGATGCCCAGATCGGTACCGCAATGCGGCTCGGTCAGACACATAGTGCCCGCCCAGGTGCCAGCATAGAGGTTGGGCAGGTAGGCCTGCTTGAGTTCTTCACTGCCGTGAGCGTCCAGGGCCAGACAGCAACCAGCCGTCAGGGCCGGGTACAGAGCAAAACTGTTGTTGGCGCCGTACACCATTTCCTCGACCTGCACGCCCAGCGCCTTGGGCATACCCAGGCCACCGAACTCGGGATTACCACCCAGGCCAACCCAACCACCCTCGGCATAGGTGGTGTAGGCTTCCTTGAAACCGGCAGGCGTGGTGACCACACCGTTGTCCCATTTGGCACCTTCTTCGTCACCGCTGCGGTTTAACGGCGCAATGGTCTGCGAGGTAATCTTGCCCGCTTCCTCAAGCATCGCATCGGCGGTTTCCCAGTCGATGGCACCATCCAGCCCCGGCAGGTTCTGCCACAGCTTGTCGGCTTCAAATACTTCATTCAGTACGAAACGGATATCACGCAGGGGGGCTTTATAGTCGGCCATGGGACACTCCTCTAGCTGTGGTTGCGCCCGGAACAGTTCGGGACATAACAACAGTGTAGCGCGACAACGATTTTGGTTATAGCGTCTTTAAATGACTATTTTGTAATTTTTGGTCACAACCAATGGGACCACCACCCTCCCCATCCCAGCAGGCCACATAAATGCCTAGCTGTCGCAGCGCCCCCTGGCCTGCAACTGACCGTCAGAGCACAGGGATGTGCGATGACGAGCCCCAGGGAAGGCTTGGAGCGTGTCACGCATAGGCCAGCCAGCGCCAAGGCCCCACACCAATCCCAACAAAACCAAAAACCAAAAACCAAGAACGAAAACCAAAATCCCGCCACAAGGGCGGGACTCTGCACCACACACGCAAGCAGGCAAACACCTACACCGTATGCAGATACCACATATATTCGAGGTCCGAGATAGTCCGCTCGAACTCCTCCTGCTCACTTTCCTTGCACAGCACAAACACGTCCAGATACTCCTCGCCAATGTACTCTTTCATGACGGCAGAGTTTTCCAGCGCGCGCAGCGCATCCCGCAGGTTGGTGGGCAGCGACGCCTCGTGCTGATCGTAGGCATTGCCTTCGGTCATTTCCGGCGGCTCGATCTTGTTGCTGATACCGTAGTGAATCGCCGACAGCAACGCCGCCATCAACAGATAGGGGTTGGCATCAGCACCGGCCAGGCGATGTTCGATACGCATGGCCTCCGGCTCGCCACCCGGAACCCGGACAGCCACTGTGCGGTTATCGATACCCCAGGTCGGCGCGCAGGGCACGAAGAAGCTCGGGCTGAAGCGTCGATAGGAGTTCACGTTCGGGCACAGAAAGGCCATGTACTCCGGCAGGGTCTGCAGCAGACCACCAATGGCCCAGCGTAGGGTCTGGCTCAAAGTACCGTCAGCATTGGGAGCAAAAATGTTTACGCCATTTTCGTCAACCAGACTGATGTGCACATGCATACCGTTGCCGGCCTGATCGTAATACGGCTTGGCCATGAAGGTGGTGTCCATCTCATGGTCATAGGCAACGTTCTTGATTACGCGCTTAAGCAGTACGTTATGGTCGCACGCTACTACCGGGTCATCCACATGGTGCAGGTTGACCTCGAACTGGCCCGGCGCTGATTCCGCGACAATGGCGTCTGCGGGGATGTCCTGCTCGTGGGCAGCCTCGATGACGTCCTGGAGGAATTCAGCGTACTCATCCAGGTCATCCATGGAATAGACCTGAACGGAATTGGGGCGCTTGCCCGACATGGGCGAACGTGGCGGCTGCGGACGACCGGTAATGTTCTCCTGGTCGATCAGGTAGAACTCCAGCTCGAAGGCCGAAACCGGCGTAAGACCCAGCTCAGAAAAGCGCTTGACGATACGTTGCAGCACATAGCGCGGATCAGCAAAGAAAGGGGTCTTGCGATCCAGCTCGTACATGGTCATTAATAGCTGACCAGTCGGGCGCTTCTGCCAGGGCTCGACGCAGAGGGTACCGGGAATCGGCAGACAAACGCGGTCCGCATCACCGATTTCCAGGCCCAGCCCGGTTTCTTCCACTGTAGTGCCCTGAATATTCAAGGCGAAGATGGAGGCGGGTAGGGCGATACCTTTTTCGTAAGCTTTTACCAGTGCCGAGCGGTCTATACGCTTGCCGCGTACAATGCCGTTCATATCGGCGATAAGTAGATCTATAAAGTGGATTTCCGGATGCTCGGCCAAAAAGGCCTCAGCTTCCTGGACGCTGACGGGTGCAGCAATAGCTGCCTCAGCACCGGCTGCTGCAGCGTCCGCTCCGGTTGGGGATGGCATGGGATGTCACCTGTTGTTTGTAAAATATATCAATCACGTTGGCGCTCAGGACAGAGTAAATCCGAAAGCCATGAGCGAGTCAATAGAATCAGAGTCGCACAAATCCAGTGCATGCTGCACCAAATAAGGCCGTAGCGCGGGCTGCAGAGCCATATAAGAAGCGCATTCAGAGTCGCAATATTGGCTTTTGTGTAAATTATTTTTTGTTGCTATTGTATAAAAAATTGAACAACATCCAACTCATGTACGTTATTCACTACAGGCTCTGATCCATGTCCGTCGTACGAAAACCCCTGATTGGCATCTCCTGCTGTACCGATCAGTCGGGTCTGCATCCTTTCCATATAGTAGGTGAAAAATACATCCTTGGCGTGGTTGATGGCGCCGAGGGAGTGCCGCTGCTGATCCCGGCGCTGGGTGAGCAGATCGACTTCGACCAGTTGCTCGATACGCTGGACGGCATCATGTTCACCGGCTCACCCTCGAATGTCGAGCCGCACCACTATAAGGGCCAGCCCAGTGCCGAAGGAACCAAACACGACGCCAAGCGCGACGCCACTACCCTGCCGCTGATCAAGGCCGCAGTGGACCGTGGCGTGCCAGTGCTGTGTATTTGCCGAGGCTTTCAGGAAATGAATGTGGCCTTTGGCGGCACCCTGCACCAGCGTCTGCATGAAGTGGGTAGTTATATTGAACACCGCGAAAACAAGGAGCATCCCGTAGAGCAGCAATATGGCCTCTCGCACGAGGTTCATATTGAGCCAGGAGGTCTACTCTATGAACTGTCAGGCCGCAGCTCGGCGCAGGTCAATTCTCTGCATACGCAGGGTGTTGACCAATTGGCGCCCGGCTTGCGGCCTGAAGCAACGGCACCTGACGGGCTGATCGAGGCTTTCTCGGTCAGCCAGGCATCCAGTTTCGCGCTGGGCGTGCAGTGGCATCCGGAATGGAAGGTAAAAGAGAACGCCTTCTATCTGTCGATCTTCAAGGCGTTTGGTGACGCCTGCCGCGCGCGTTCAAACAGGCACTCCTGAGGGATTTATGAACAAGATTGAAGCATGGCTTAAAGAACACAAGATTACCGAAGTGGAATGCATGGTCAGTGACCTGACCGGCATCGCCCGGGGCAAGATTGCCCCGACCATGAAATTCATCTCGGAAAAGGGCATGCGCCTGCCCGAGAGTATTCTGCTGCAGTCGGTTACCGGCGACTATGTAGAAGACGACATCTATTACGACCTGCTCGATCCTGCCGATATCGACATGATCTGCAAACCCGATGAAAGCGCCATCTATCTGGTGCCCTGGGCGCTGGAGCCGACCGCGCAGATCATTCACGACTGCTACGACAAGACCGGCGAGCCGATCGAGATGTCGCCGCGCAACATTCTCAAGAAAGTGCTCAAGCTGTATGCCGACAAGGGCTGGCAGCCGCTGGTGGCACCGGAAATGGAATTCTATCTGACCAAACGCAACGAAGACCCGGACCTGCCGCTGCAGCCGCCGATCGGCCGCTCCGGTCGTCAGGAAACCGGTCGTCAGTCCTTTTCCATCGACGCCGCCAACGAATTCGATCCACTGTTCGAAGACATGTACGACTGGTGCGAGGCCCAGGGCCTGGATCTGGATACCCTGATCCACGAGGAAGGCACCGCGCAGATGGAAATCAACTTCCGTCACGGCGACCCCTTGCACCTGGCCGACCAGATTCTGGTGTTCAAGCGCACCATGCGCGAAGCGGCGCTCAAGCATGACATGACCGCCACCTTTATGGCCAAGCCGATCACCAACGAACCCGGCAGTGCCATGCACCTGCACCAGAGCATCGTCGACCGCAAAACAGGCAAGAACATCTTCTCCAATGCCGACGGCAGCATGAGCGAGCTGTTCCTGCATCATATTGGCGGCTTGCAGCGATATATCCCGGAAGTGCTGCCGCTGTTCGCGCCCAACGTCAACTCGTTCCGCCGCTTTCTGCCGGACACCTCGGCACCGGTTAACGTCGAGTGGGGCGAGGAGAACCGCACAGCTGGCCTGCGCGTACCAGACTCCGATGCGCAGAACCGCCGGGTAGAAAACCGCCTGCCAGGCGCCGACGCCAACCCCTACATCGCCATTGCTGCCAGCCTGCTGTGCGGCTACCTGGGCATGGTCGGCAAGATGGATCCCTCGGCTCCGGTCAAGGGTCGCGCCTATGAACGCCGCAACCTGCGCCTGCCGCTAACCCTGGAGTCCGCTCTGGAGCGCATGGAGCAGTGCGCCGATGTGGAAGCCATTCTGGGCAGCAAGTTTTGCCGCGGCTATGTCGCCGTCAAGCGCGTGGAGCACGAGAACTACAAGCGCGTAATCAGCTCCTGGGAACGTGAGTTTCTTCTGCTCAGCGTCTGATATAGCAGTCATCTTGTTCGTGCCCCAAGCCGGGGCACCTGGATAGAGCGCCGCCCCTCGCCTGGGGCCAGCGCTGGAAGGAGTAGTACATGACCAGCCCGAACCGTTTCAACACTGCCCAACTCCAAGCCATGGACGCAGCGCATTACCTGCATCCCTTTACCGACCACAAAGAGCTGGGGGCCAAGGGCACGCGCATTATTGAGCGCGCCCAGGGTGTTTACCTGTGGGACAGTGAGGGCAATCAGATACTCGATGGCATGGCCGGTCTGTGGTGCGTGAATATCGGCTACGGCCGCGCCGAGCTGGCGGAGGCCGCCTACCGGCAGATGCTCCAACTGCCCTATTACAACAGCTTCTTCCAGTGCGCCAACCCACCTGCAGTAGAGCTGGCCACGGCCATCGCCGAGATCGCCCCGGCGCACATGAATCACGTGTTCTTTACCGGTTCCGGGTCAGAGTCTAACGACACCATATTGCGCATGGCGAGGCGCTACTGGGACCTACAGGGCAAACCAGGCAAGAAGACCATTATCAGTCGGGTCAACGGCTATCACGGCTCCACTGTAGCTGGCGCCAGCCTCGGCGGCATGTCGGTGATGCACGAGCAGGGCGATCTGCCGATCCCCGGAATAGTGCATATTCCTCAGCCTTACTGGTTTGGTGAGGGCGGCGACATGGACCCGGACGAGTTCGGCCTCTGGGCGGCGCGGCAGTTGGAAGCCAATATTAAGGAGCTCGGAGAGGATCAGGTAGCCGCTTTTATTGCTGAGCCGATTCAGGGCGCAGGCGGCGTGATTATTCCACCTGCGACCTACTGGCCAGAGATCAAGCGCATTCTCGACAAGTACGACATCCTGCTAGTGATCGACGAGGTCATCTGCGGCTTTGGCCGTACCGGCGAATGGTTCGGCAGCCAGTACTACGACCTCAAACCTGACCTGATGCCAATTGCCAAGGGCATGACCTCCGGCTACCTGCCGATGGGCGGCGTTATCGTCGGCGAACGGGTGGCCAGAAGCCTGATTGACCAGGGCGGAGAGTTCTTCCACGGCTACACTTATTCTGGGCATCCAGTCAGTGCGGCGGTCGGATTGGAAAATTTGCGCATCCTGCGTGAGGAAAAAATTGTCGAGTACGTCAAGGACAAAGCGGCACCGTATTTGCAAAGCAAAATCGCCCAGCTCGCGGAACATCGTCTGGTGGGCGAAGTTCGCGGAGTGGGACTGCTGGGTGCGATAGAACTGGTCAGCAACAAACAGACCCGCGCACGCTTTAACGACAAGGGTGCAGCAGGTTCACTGTGCAGGGACATGTGCGTGCGCAACGGACTGGTGATGCGCGCGGTCGGCGACACCATGATCATGTCGCCACCGCTGGTTATCAGCACTGCCGAGATAGACGAACTGGTTAGCAAGATCTGGCGCTGCCTGGATCTGACTGCCGAGCAACTGGGCGTGTAAAGACTGGCAGCAAGCCCAAACCGCGTTGATAGCTAATCGATGGAGAGCAGGGATCATGAGCAAACCCTTTAGCAAGACACTACTGGCAGTAGCCTGCAGCTTTACCGTCAGCATGGCAGTTCAGGCACAGGGCGTGGTTAACATCTACAACTGGTCGGACTATATCGCCGAAGACACCATTGCCAACTTCGAGAAAGAAACCGGCATCAAGGTGACCTACGACGTGTTTGACAGCAACGAGGTGCTGGAAGCGCGACTACTGTCCGGCAGTTCCGGATTCGATATCGTCGTACCCTCCAACCAGTTCCTCGGCAAGCAGATCAAAGCAGGCGCCTTCAAGCCACTGGACCGTAGCAAGCTGAGCAACTGGGACAACCTGGACCCCACGCTGCTCAAGGCGCTGGAGAACAACGATCCCGGCAACCTCTATGCCTTCCCCTACCTGTGGGGCACAACCGGCATTGGCTACAACGAGGGCAAGGTTCAAGCGATACTGGGCGATGATGCCCCGGTCGACTCCTGGGACCTGGTGTTCAAACCGGAGAATATTGCCAAGCTGTCATCCTGCGGCGTGGCCTTCCTTGATGCCCCGGCGGAGATCATTCCCGCTGCGCTTTTCTACCTAGGCCTGGACCCCAACAGCACCAACGCCGATGACTATGCCAAGGCCGAGGAACTGATGCTCAGCGTGCGTCCACATATCACCTACTTCCACTCCTCCAAATTCATAACCGACCTGGCGAACGGTGATATCTGCGTCGCAGTGGGCTGGTCCGGAGACATTATTCAGGCGGCAGATCGCGCCGAGGAAGCCGAGAACGGTCAGGTCATTAGCTACGCCATCCCACAGGAAGGCGCACCCATGTGGTTCGACATGATGGTTATGCCGCGGGATGCGCGTAACGTCGATAATGCCTACAAATTCCTCGACTACATTCTGCGTCCCGAGGTGATTGCCGAGATCAGCAATTATGTCGCCTACGCCAACGGAAACCAGGCCTCCAAGTCCCTGGTCGACGAAAGCGTATTGAATGATCCTGGCATCTATCCGACACAGGAAACCTTGAATAAACTCTTTACGTTGGCCGAGCTGCCAGCCAACATCGAACGCGTCAGAACCCGGGCCTGGACTCGCATCAAGTCGGGCCGCTGAAGCCAAGATCGCTTTCTAAACCGGTCGGCGTCACCCGGCGCCGACTCACAGCAACAAAACAGACCAGGCACGGGTATCGCTGGAGTCTGTCGGAGGAAACAAAAATGAAGGTTTCAATGCGTAAGACCCTATTGGCTCTGGCTACTGCCAGCCTGATCGGCGGCGCCATCAGCGCCCAGGCCGCAGGCACTCTGAAAATCTACAACTGGTCGGACTACATCGCCGAAGACACCATCGCCAATTTCGAGAAAGAAACCGGCATCAAAGTGACCTACGACGTATACGACTCCAACGAAGTACTAGACGCACGCCTGCTGACCGGCCGTTCAGGTTTCGACATAGTAGTACCGTCCAACCACTATCTGAGCAAGCAGATCGAAGCGGGCGTCTATCTTGAGCTTGATCACAGCAAGCTGCCGAACATGAAGAACCTCAACCCGGCGCTGATGGACGATCTGGAAAGCGTTGATGCCGGCAGCAAGCACTCGATTCCCTACCTGTGGGGCACCAACGGCATTGGCTACAACGTCGACAAGGTAACCGCTGCACTGGGTGAAGATGCCCCGGTGGACTCCTGGGACCTGGTGTTCAACCCGGAAATAGCCAGCAAGCTTTCCAGCTGCGGCATCTCGATGCTCGACTCCGGCGATGAAATGCTCACCTCCGCGCTCAAGTACCTGGGCCTGGATCCAAACAGCAACAGCGCCGAGGACCTGAAAAAGGCTGAAGAGCTGCTGATGTCGGTTCGTGGCTCGGTTACCTACTTCCACTCCTCGCGCTATATTTCCGACCTGGCCAACGGCGAAATCTGCGTCGCTGTCGGTTACTCCGGTGACGTCTTCCAGGCCGCCGACCGCGCTGATGAAGCAGAAAACGGTGTGAACATCGCCTACACCATTCCCAAGGAAGGCACCCAGCTGTGGTTCGACATGCTGGCCATCCCCAAGGATTCCTCCAGCCCGGATAACGCCCACGCCTTTATCAATTACCTGCTGCGTCCGGAAGTGATCGCACCAATCACTGACTATGTGGCCTACGCCAACCCGAACAAGGCAGCCGATGAGCTGGTCGATCCCGAAGTGCTGAGCGACCCGGCCATCTACCCGAGCGACGAAGTCATGGCCAACCTGTTCGTGGCCAAGCCCCGTCCGCTGGCCACCCAACGCATCATTACCCGCTCCTGGAACCGGATCAAATCCGGCCAGTAAGTGGCTCAAGGGCTGCCGCTGGCAGCCCTTCCCAGAATTTACTGGCGCTGCACTGCGCAGCGCAGAACGACAACTACACGCGGTGAGTGCGGAGAAGACTATGGTGGGTGCAGCGGGAGCCATGAAACAGGCGATGGCCAAGGCCAAGCCGGACGAGTTCGTCAGAATTGATCGCATCAGCAAGCGTTTTGATGACGCCCTGGCGGTCGACGACGTCAGCCTGACCATCAACCGCGGCGAGATCTTCGCCCTGCTCGGCGGCTCCGGCTCGGGCAAGTCCACCCTGCTGCGCATTCTCGCGGGCTTCGAACGTCCCAGCGAAGGTCGGGTTTTTCTCGACGGCCAGGATATTACCGATCTGCCGCCCTACGAGCGGCCAATCAACATGATGTTCCAATCCTACGCCCTGTTTCCGCACATGAGCGTAGAGCAGAATATTGCCTTCGGTCTCAAACAGGACCGGATGAGCAAGGCCGACATCCAGGCCCGGGTGGCAGAAATGCTCAAGCTGGTGCATATGACCGAGTACGCCAAGCGTAAACCCAGCCAGCTTTCCGGCGGCCAGCGTCAGCGTGTGGCCCTGGCCCGGTCGCTGGCCAAAAGCCCCAAGGTATTGCTGCTGGACGAACCCATGGGCGCCCTGGACAAGAAGCTGCGCTCGCAAATGCAACTGGAACTGGTCGAGATCATCGAACGCGTTGGCGTGACCTGCATCATGGTGACCCATGACCAGGAAGAGGCCATGACCATGGCCCAGCGTATCGCCATCATGCACCTGGGCTGGATCGCCCAGGTCGGCACGCCGATGGATATCTACGAGAGCCCGGCCAGCCGTCACGTCGCCGAGTTTATTGGCAGCGTGAACATTTTTGAGGGCGAACTGACTGCCGACATGGAAGATCACGCCATCATCGCCTGCCCCGAGCTTGACCGACCGATCTATATCGGTCACGGCATCACTACCCGCGCGCAGGACAAGAACATTACCTACGCGCTACGACCGGAAAAGGTTTGGGTCAGTACCGAGAAGCCCGAGCAGGAATACAACTGGGCCCACGGCAAGATTCACGACATAGCCTATCTGGGCGGTCACTCGGTGTTTTATATCAAACTGGAAAGCGGCCATCTGGTACAAACCTTCTTCGCCAACTCGGAACGCCGCTTGCCACGCATGACCTGGGAAGATGATGTGTTCATCAGTTGGGACGACGACGCGGGAGTGATCTTGCACTCATGAACAAGCTGATCTCACGCATGCTGCCAAGCGGGCGCTTCTGGGTTATCAGCGTCCCTTACCTGTGGCTGTTCCTGTTCTTCCTGATGCCCTTCGCCATAGTGCTGAAGATCAGTTTTTCGGAAGCGGCCATCGCCATCCCACCCTATGAGCCACTGTTCGAGTACGTAGAGCAATCGCTGCAGGTGATGATCAACCTCGGCAACTACATCTTCCTCACCCAGGACTCGCTGTATCTTGCAGCCTATCTGGGCTCGTTGAAGGTAGCGCTGATCTCGACCATCATCTGCCTGCTGCTCGGCTACCCCATGGCGCTGGCCATCGCCCGGGCACCGAGGGAAAAGCAACTGGTGTTCCTGCTGCTGGTGATGATGCCCACCTGGACCGCCATCCTCATTCGCGTTTACGCCTGGATGGGCATTCTCAGCACCAACGGCATCCTTAACAACCTGCTGATGTCCCTGGGGCTGATCAGCTCGCCGATGCAGATTCTCAACACCAATACTGCGGTGTATATCGGTGTGGTCTATGCCTACCTGCCGTTCATGGTGTTGCCGCTCTATGCCAACCTGGTCAAGCACGACCACACCCTGCTGGAAGCAGCCATGGACCTGGGGGCGGGCAAGATCAAGGCGTTCTGGAAAGTAACAGTGCCGCTGTCGAAGACCGGCATCATCGCTGGCTCGATGCTGGTCTTTATTCCGGTAGTGGGGGAGTTCGTTATCCCTGAACTGCTCGGCGGACCGGAAACCCTGATGATCGGCAAGGTGCTCTGGCAGGAGTTCTTCAACAACCGCGACTGGCCGGTAGCCTCTGCCCTGGCAATTGTCATGCTGCTGATACTGCTGGTGCCGATTATCCTGTTCCATTACAACCAGTCCCGGGCCATGGAGCGTAACGCATGAGACGACTTCCCAGCTTCTCCGGCGTCATGCTCTGGGTCGGCCTGGCCTTTATCTACATCCCGATGATCATTCTGGTGATCTATTCCTTCAATGCCTCGCGCCTGGTTACCGTCTGGGGTGGGTGGTCGGTGCACTGGTACGTTGGCCTGCTCGACAACACCCAGTTGATGAATGCGGTCAAACGCAGTCTGCAGATCGCCTTCTACACGGCTACCGCCGCAGTCGCCCTGGGTACCCTGGCCGCCTTCGCCATGACTCGAATCAAGCGCTTCCGCGGCCGTACGCTGTTTTCCGGCCTGGTCACCGCACCGCTGGTGATGCCTGAAGTGATCACCGGTCTGTCGCTGCTGCTACTGTTCGTGGCCCTGGCCCAGACCATCGGCTGGCCCGCCGAGCGCGGCATGATGACCATCTGGATTGCCCACACCACCTTCTGTACCGCCTATGTAGCGATTGTCGTCAGCGGGCGCCTGGGCGAACTGGACCAGTCGATCGAAGAGGCGGCAATGGACCTTGGCGCCCCGCCGTGGAAAACCTTCCTGCTGATCACCGTACCCATGATTGGGCCGTCGATCGCCGCCGGCTGGCTGCTGTCGTTCACCCTGTCACTCGACGACCTGGTACTCGCCAGCTTCGTCTCTGGCCCCGGCGCAACCACCTTGCCGATGGAGGTGTTCTCGGCAGTACGCCTGGGTGTCAAACCGGAGATCAACGCCATCGCCAGTCTGATTCTCCTGGCCGTCTCGCTGTTTACCCTGTTGGCCTGGTTTCTGGTGCGCAGCGCCGACAAGCGCAGCCGCATGCCTGCGCCGGAAGATGACCAATCGATTACCTGGCAATCAGTGATCAACAGTCGCAAACAGTAGTGAACACCGCTCTGCACATAAAGGCGCCAGTCGGCGCCTTTTGCTTATCTCCCGCCATACCAAAACCCTTGCTTGGCAGCGCCATCGCAATCGGTTAACCTGCAGATGAATGAACGTTCATTTTAATTGGTGCGCGTCATCAAACCGGGCTGGAGGCATTGAATTGCCTGCCGCTCGATTCAGTAATCAAAACTATGTACAGCCGAGCAATACCGGATAAACTAGGCGGATGAATACTCATTCGAACAGCGTGAAAATAGCTCGACCCCGGATCAAGGACAAGCGCACCGCCATCTTGCAGGCCGCGCTGAAAGTCTTTGCCGAGGGCGGCGTCAATGGCGTACCCATGCCGGTACTCGCTGAAGAAGCGGGCGTCGGCACGGGCACCATTTACCGATACTTCAGCAGCAAGGAAGCCCTGGTAAACGAACTGTTCAGGGAAGAGAAGCTCAGTCTCAACAAGCGCCTCTACTCGAAGCTGGACACCAGCCTGACGCCCTACGAAATATTTTCAGTGGTATGGCAGAGAATGGTGCTTTACACCCGTGAAGCACCCGCGTCTTACCGTTTTATGGAGCTGCAGGATCATCGCCCCTACCTGGATGACCAGAGCCGCACCATGGAGCGCGAGACAAGAGCCCCGATTCTCGACCATTACCGCTCGTTGCAGGAGCAGGGTATCTACCGCAAGGATATTCGCGCAGAAGTATTGATGGCGCTTATCTGGGGTGCCTTTATCAATCTGATCAGGGCCGAACGTGATGGCCTGATCAGCCTTGATGAAGCGGATATCGCTGCCGCGCGCGACGCCTGCTGGAGCCTGTGTACCGGTTGAGCCGTGCTGTACCACACTGTCAATCTGTGGAGACACGCATGAGCAAAACAAGAAGAGCCCTGGCCGCCCTTGGCCTGGGCACCCTGATCAGCGGCGCGGCCATGGCCGACGACCTGGAGCAACGCTGGCTGGACATGATTGCCAGCGGCGAAGCCTACCCGGCAGAGACCCTTTTACCGCTGTTCGAGCAACTGCCTCCAGTAGACCTGGACTTTATGCTTGGCACCTGGAAGGGCGGCAAATTCGACGGTGGTGCCGAGCCGGATCCGATCAACTGGTACGGCAAGCGCTTCACTTCCCCGACCGATGTCGAGCCCCTGCTGGTACTGGATGCCGAAGGCAAGGTGCAAACCTTCGACAAACTTGGTGGCGCGCAGATGCGTGAAATCAAGTACCAGGGCGTAACTTCGGCAGCGCTGATCTATGACAAACAACCGATCATGGATTACTTTCGCAAGGTAAATGACAACGTAGTTATCGGCCTGGGCGACATCAAGGGCAAGCCCACCGACTTTGTCTTTCACCTGACACGGGAATAACCCGGAAATTCAGGTTAGGATATCGGCCTAGACTGTGACGCTCCCGGCACGCCCGGAGCGTCCATCGCTTGCAACCGATAAAGGAAAACGCCGTGTCCAGCCTGGTCCCCGCCATTGATCCCGATGGCCTGCTCGAATATTCGGTGGTCTTCACCGACCGCTCCCTGAACCACATGTCCGCCACCTTTCAGCAGGTGATGCGCGATATCTCCAGCACCCTGAAGGATGTCTATCAAGCCTCGGCTGTAGCAGTGGTCCCCGGTGGCGGTACCTATGGCATGGAAGCAGTAGCTCGGCAGTTTGCCCAGGATAAGCGTTGCCTGGTTATTCGCAATGGCTGGTTCAGCTACCGCTGGACGCAGATCTTCGAGATGGGCCGACTGCCAAGCGAAGAGCTGGTACTCAAGGCGCGGCAAACGGGCAGTGAGGCACAGAGCCCCTTCACCCCGGCACCGATCGACGAAGTGGTTGCGGAAATCCGCAACAGCAAACCCTCCCTGGTTTTCGCCCCGCACGTAGAAACCTCCGCCGGGATCATACTGCCGGACGATTATCTGCGTGCTGTAGCCGACGCCGTGCACGAAGTCGGCGGCCTGTTTGTGCTCGACTGCATTGCCTCCGGCACGGTCTGGGTCGACATGCAGGCCTGCGGTATCGACGTGCTGATCAGTGCTCCGCAAAAGGGCTGGAGCGCCTCGCCGTGCAGCGCGCTGGTGATGCTTAGCCCATTGGCCCTGGAACGCCTGGAAAACACCACCAGCAACAGCTTTGCCTGCGATCTGAAAAAATGGCTGAACATCATGCAAGCCTATGAAAACGGCGGCCATGCCTACCACGCCACCATGCCTACCGATGCCCTGATGCAGTTCCGCGACACCATGCTGGAAACCCGCGAATACGGCTTCGAGAAGGTCAAGCAGGAGCAATTGGAGCTAGGCCGTTCGGTACGCGCTCTGCTCAAGGAGAAGGGCTTTGCCAGCGTTGCGGCTGAAGGTTTTGAGGCCCCTGGCGTAGTCGTCAGCTACACCACTGAAGACAGCATCCAGAACGGCAAGGCATTCGGCGCCCTGGGCCTGCAAACGGCTGCTGGCGTGCCGCTGATGTGTGACGAGCCAGCCAGCTTCAAGACCTTCCGCATCGGCCTGTTCGGCCTCGACAAGCTGCACAATATCGAGCGCACCGTCAGCAATCTGCGCAAGGCGCTGGACTCACTGTAAACCAGCCTCAAGCGGCAAGCTTCAAGCGGCAAAAACCGATAGGCCCGCTTGTAGCTTGTAGCTTGTAGCTTAAGCCTGCTTATCGCTTGGCTGCGCCGCGACTATCTCTTCCATCTTCAGCCCGGTCAGACCATGGATGGTGCGCCACAGGTAGAACAGAATCAGCATCATCATGATCATCGAGGGAATCGCGATCATCGGATAACTGACGAGGGTCATGCGCCCCAGTTCTTCATTGAAGGCCTGGGTGCCGGCCGGGCTGACCACTATCCACTTGGCAATCACATAATTCATGAATGACGAAAAGAAGAAGGTACCCGCCAGAAAATAGGTGGCCTTGAGCAGGCGCGACTCGAACACTTCAACAAGTCCCCGCTCCTCCAGCCGGTCATGAATCAGATCGACGTTCAGCACCTTCTTGTTGTACAGCAGCGTACGAATCAGCGGAAAGCGCGTTCGCGTGGAAATCAACACCGCCAGCCCGATCACACCAGGCACCGCAGCTTCCTTGATGGCCAGCCACTGGGGATCAAGCTTGAGCAGACCAATACCGCCAGTCAGGAACACGCTGATAACCCCAAGTAGCGCAATAAAATTGAATTTGCGGTAGCGAATCAGCTCGAACAGCCCCCAGCCCAAGGGGAAGGCCAGCGCGACAATCAATGCCTGACTGGCGCCCAGGTGCTCCTCGCTGCTGAACTTCATCAGTATCACTGAGGGAATCAGAATGCTGACCAGCAGGTCGATCATCGGACGTGGCTTGTGTTGCGGAGTAGTGCTTGCGGCGTCGGTCATGGTCTATGAAAAGTACTCTGGAGATTTGTCGTCATGATACACGCCACAGCCAGCCTGACTCCAACCGATCCGACCGATAGTCATACAGCCGACATGATGGTCCAGGCCAGGTAGCCGGTGTAACTGCCGTAAACGGCCAGGAGCCCCGCGCCTTCGACACGGTTGATGCGCCCCTGGCGTTCCTTGAAGGTAAAGCCCATAAGCATCAGACCCAGGGTCAGGGCGAACATGAGGATCCAGTCGCGGTAGAGCACAACAGACTCCACGGCCATGGGCATGATTGCAGCGGCAATCCCCACTACCGCCAGGGTGTTGAACAGGCCGGAGCCAATGACGTTACCCAGGGCCAGGTCATGCTCGTTTTTACGAATCGCGGCCAGGGCCGAAGCCAGTTCGGGTAAAGAGGTACCAACAGCCACGATCGTCAGCCCGATGACCAGATCACTAACCCCCAGACTCTGGGCGATACTCACCGCCCCCCAAACCAGTACACGCGAACTGACCACCAGCAGCACCAGACCCACCACCAGCCAGATCAGCGCCCGTCGCAGCGGCATGGCCTTGGCCTTCAGCTCTGCCTCATACTCGCTGGCCATGGCATCACCTTTGCCACGCACCCCCTGAACTATTGACCAGCCCATAAGCAGAAAAAAGACCAGCAACAGCACCCAGGCATCAGTACGGCTAAGCTGCCCATCAATCAACTGATAACCGGCCAGCAAGGTCACGCCGAGCAGAATCGGTAATTCCTTGCGCACTACCTGGGAATTGACACTGATCGGGCTGATGAGCGCCACCAGACCCACGACCAGGGCAATGTTGGCAATGTTGGAGCCGTAGGCATTACCCAGCGCCAGGCCCGGATTGCCCTGGGACGCAGCCAGCGCCGAGACCACCAGTTCCGGTGCCGAGGTGCCGAAGCCGATAATCAGCATGCCGACTAGCAGCGGTGGCATGCCCGCATGGGTAGCGGTGGCCGAAGCGCCGTCGATAAACTTGTCGGCACTCCAGACCAGCAGGACAAGACCGGCGATAAGGGCAAGGAAAGCTGGCAACATAATCAGGCACATCCGCTGAAAAAGATGCTGCGGATTATCCGCGAAAGCACGGCTTTATGACAGTACCCCGCCGACTCACTCGCACTGACGCTCAGGCGCCGGATTGCGGACGCGCACGCTCCTCGGCTACCAGCTCCTTCTTCGACAGCTTGCCTACCGGCGTCTTGGGTAGCTGCGCGCGTATCTCCATGGCCTGCAGGCGTTCGTGCTTGCCCAGCCGTGGCGCCAGAAAAACCTGAAGCGTGTCGAAGTCGAAGGCTTCGGCACCCTCCCGCAGCTTGATGAAGGCCTTTGGCGCCTGGCCACGGTAAGGGTCATCTACGCCAATTACCGAGACTTCCTCAACCGATGGGTGCTCGTATATCGCCTCTTCAATGCTGCGCGGATACACGTTGTAGCCGCTGCAGAGAATCATGTCCTTGGTCCGGTCAACGATATACAGCCAGCCCTGCTCATCCATATAGCCGACGTCACCAGTGCGCAGAAAGCCATCGGTGGTCATCGCCTCGGCGGTCGCGTCCTTACGCTGCCAGTAACCCGCCGTGACATTCGGACCGGCAATACAGACCTCACCACGCTCACCAGCGGGCAGCTCCGCCAGGCTCCCGTCCAGTGGGCGGATACTGATACGACAACCCGGCACCGGCAGACCGCAGGAGCCCGGATGGGGTTCGGCTTCCTTCGGCGTGAAAGTGCCGCTGGTAGTGGTCTCGGTCATGCCCCAGCCTTCACGCAGAGCGCAACCGGCCACCTGCTGATAGCGCTGCTGTACATCCAACGGCAAGGGCGCACCGCCGGAATTGCACATTTTCAGCGAGGTCAGATCACGCTCCGCCGTCAGTGGATGGGACAGCAGCCCGATAAACATGGTCGGTACGCCGGGGAAGGTGGTAATGCGGCTGTTATGAATTTCGTTGAGTACCGTCTCGGCATCAAAGCGGGGATGCAGATAGACCTCGGACCCCAGCTTGAGGCTGAACAGCATATTGATCATCAACGCATAGATATGAAACGGCGGCAGTACCGCCAACACCCGCTCCTGACCTGGCTGCAGCGAGCTGTCTAGCACCTCCTGCAACTGCGCGCAGGAACTGGTCAGGTTGCCGTGGGTGAGCATGGCGCCCTTGGGTGCACCCGTGGTGCCGCCGGTATATTGCAGTACTGCCAGGCTACTGCCGGGGTCTTCGACCGCATAGGGGGTAAAGCTGCCATCGTTGTCCAGCAGCGCGCTGAATCGGTGGCACTGCGGGCCGTAGTCGACCTGCACCGAAGGCCCCAGCAACTCGGCCTGAGCCGGGCTCACAGGGCCACAGAACTGCAACAACTCACCGCATACCAGGGCCTTCAGACGGGTCGAGGCGAGCAGCGCCGCCATTTTTGGCTGGAAGGCCGCCAGATCCAGGGTCACCATGATGTCGGTGCGGCTGTCCTCAATCTTGTGCGCCAGGGTGCGCTCGGCATCCAGCGGTGAATAATTGACCACAGTACCGCCCGCCCGGAGGATGCCAAAAAAGGCGATGAAATAATGCGGACAGTTGGGCAGGTAGATACCCACATGCACCCCCGGCCCCACGCCAATCTTTTGCAGGCCAAGAGCAAAGCGCCGAACCAGGCTGTCCAGCTCAGAATAGCTGAGCTTGTGGCCGAGGAAGTCGATCGCAGGATGCTGGGGAAAAGCCTGCACGGCACTGTCCAGCACGCTCCATGCCGGGCTTACCGGCAAATCGGCGTGCCAGCGTACGGTCTCGGGGTAGGCTTGCAGCCAGCGCATCTCGGTATTCACCAGCGGTATCTCCCAGTTCTGCATATTGTTTCTGCCAAGCTAACTCCAGACTCCGCCCGCGGGAATGCAAATCCATTGCAGATATATCCGGTCATAGGCTCTGACAGTTGGCGCAACACTCTTTTCTCCGCAGATGGCTTGCCGCTAAGGCACATGGCAGGATATACAGAACAACTGTTCATCCCTGAGAAGCTCCATGCGCAAGCGCCTGATTCCCGTACTGATTGTAGTAGCTGGCCTGGCTGGCTTCATTCTTCTGAGGCTGACCGGCTCGAGCCCCGAGCAGGTTAGCCCGCAAGAGCGCAGCTGGCGCGTGCAGACGCTGGACATCCAGCCGGGCGCCTTGCAGCCAAGCCTGACCTTGTATGGCCAACTGGAGTCGCCCCGGCGCTTTACCGTGGTTGCACCCATGGCTGGACGCATCGGCGAACTGCCGGTGCGCGACGGCCAGATCGTCAGCCAAGGCGAACTCCTGGTGGCGCTCGACGAGCAAGACGTTATTCCGCAGGTTCAGCAGGCGGAGGCTGATCTGGCCGACAGCCGCGCGCAACTTGCCAGTGAAGCCATTGGGCACAAGAACGATCAACAGGCGCTGACCCTCGAAAAGCGCATCCTCGATAATGCGCGAGCCAACAGCAAGCGCATCGAGCAACTGGTCGGGAGGCAACTGCTGGCGCCCACCGAGCTGGAAAATGCCCAGGATGTAGTGGAACGCGCGGCACTTACCGTGGCTACCCGGCAGCGCAGCATTGACAGCTACAGTTCGCGCCAGGCCGCCTTGCAGGCGCGGGTCGAACGCGCCCAGGCCATGCTCGACAGCACTAGGCGCGACGCCGAACGCAGTCGCTTTCGCGCACCCTTTGATGGTGTAGTCGGCAGCGTGCAGGTGGCCCAGGGCGACCAGGTCGGCGGTAACACTGCGCTGCTGTCCTTCTACCCGATTGACGGCATGGAGCTACGCGCCACTTTGCCGCAGATTCACACCGCCGCCTTCGTCCAGGCCCTGGCCGAGGGCCAGGAGCTACAGGCCCGAACCCTGGATTTGCAACCGCCGCTGAGCATGACCCTGCGACGCATTGCCGGCCAAGCCGATGCACGTGGGGTAGAGGCCCTGTTTACCCTTGACCAGCCCGCTTCCGGCCTGCGGGTTGGCAACCTGCTGGCTATCAGCCTGCCGCGCCCAGCCTACGATAACGCCGTAGCGCTGCCCTACAGCGCGCTCTACGGCAATCGTACCGTGTATAGCCTGGAAGACGACCGCATGCAGCGTATCGAGGTAGAGCGCATTGGTGAAACCCTTCGCGACGATGGCGAGCGCTGGATTCTGGTGCGTTCGCAGGATCTGCAACCGGGCATGCGCATCATCACTACGCACCTGCCCAATGCCATGCAGGGCTTGAAAGTCGACACCGGCTCTAGCGCTGCCGACCCAGGCACCGGCGCCGAAGCGGTAGAAGCGCCGTGAGCAGGGCAATGAGCCCCATCGGCTTTTTTGTTCGCCACAAGGTGGCGGCCAACCTGGTGATGCTGATCATGCTGATGATCGGCGTGCTGGGCCTGCTGCGCATGAATATCCAGTTCTTTCCAACCTTTGCCCTGGACTTCGTCAACGTCCGGGTGGTCTGGAGCGGCGCCTCTGCAGAAGACATAGAGCAGGCCATCACCAATCCGCTGGAACAGCGCCTGCGCAGCCTGGAAAACCTTAAATCGATGACCTCGACCTCGGCCCAGGGCGTCGCCAGCATTACTCTGGAATTTGCCGAGGGCACCAATGCCGTAGTGGCGCTGGACGATGCGCGTCAGCGCGTGGACGAATTCCGCAACCTGCCTGCCGACGCCGAGCGGCCCGAGGTTGTCCGCATAGCCCGCTTCGACCAGATCGCCAGCCTGTTGATCTACGGGCCCTACACCGACCACGAACTGCGCAGCCTGGCCAACCGCTATGAGCGCG
>JBKBSI010000037.1:0-21237 GCA_046291745.1 Pseudomonas sp.
GCAGGTTCAAACTCGGGCGCACTGGTAAAGGATACGAACAGCATCATGGCCACCACCAGATGCACAGCCAGGGCCTTTACTACAGGACCGCCGTACCCGGGTGTGTCGTTCGACGCTTGATCGTCTTCGCGCATATTCACGGCGTCTCGGTAATCAATCCGACGTTAGCTACCCCGGCCTGCTGCAAGGTTGCCATCGCCGTCACCACAATGCCGTAGTTGGCTTGCTGGTCGCCGCGGATATACACCAGGGTATCGGGTCGTACATTGATAATCTTGGTAACGCTTTCAGCCATCTGCTCCAGGGACACCGCACTATCGGTCTGACTCTCGGTATCCACTGTCTCACCCAGGTTCCAGTAGTAGGTACCATCGGCCATGACTGACAGGGTCAATACCTGCTGATTGTTGTCCGTGGGCAACAACTCACTGGCAACCTGCGGCAGGTCGACCTTCACGCCCTGGTTGAGCATGGGCGCGGTGACCATGAAAATCACCAGGAGCACCAGCATGACGTCGATGTAGGGCACGACGTTCATCTCGGCAACCGGTTTGCGCTTTTGGCGTCTACCTTGCACCTGCATGGAAACTCCCGATTATTCTTCGCTGGAATGCACGCGGCGGTGCAGGATGCTGGAGAACTCGTCAGCAAAGGTGTAGTAGCGGCTGATCAGCATCTCCGAACGTGCGGAAAAACGGTTGTAGGCGATAACCGCAGGGATAGCCGCGAACAAACCGATGGCAGTAGCGATCAGTGCCTCGGCGATACCCGGCGCTACGGCAGCCAGAGTAGCTTGCTGGCTGGTCGCCAGACCACGGAAGGAGTTCATGATCCCCCACACAGTACCAAACAGACCGATGTAGGGGCTGGTTGAACCCACAGTGGCGAGGAACGGCAAGTGCTGCTCAAGACGCTCTTCTTCCTTGGAAATAGCCACACGCATGGAGCGCTGTACCGCGTCCATTACCGCATCTGGATCCACACCCGCCTGCTGACGCATGCGTGAAAATTCCTTGAAGCCGGCGCGAAAGATTTGCTCCAGGCCGGAATTGTTATCCGGGCTACCAGTCACCTGGCGATAGAGCTTGGACAGGTCGATACCTGACCAGAATCTGTCTTCGAAGTCGTCAAGCGCCGACTTGGCCGAACGCAGGAAACTACTGCGCTGGAAAATCATCACCCAGGACACTACCGATGCTGCGACCAGCGTCAGCATCACCAACTGCACCAGCAGACTGGCTGAGGAAATCAGGTACCACATGGACATTTGATCAGCTTGCACGCGTTGCCTCTCCTTGATCGGTCTGACTGTTTTGCGCCTGGGTCGCCCGGAACGCATCGCTCAGGGCAGCCGGAATGGCTCTGGGTTTGTATTGGTCGGCGCTGACACAGGCAACCAGCACTTCGCCTTCACACAACAAGGTTCCGTCAGCACGGCGGACCTGCTGACGAAAGCGGATACTCGCGCGCTTGAGTTCCAAGACCTCAACACTGACAAGAAGTTCATCATCCAGGCGTGCGGGAGCGTGATAACGAGCCGCTACCGAATGCACAACGAAGATGATGTTCTCGCCTTGCAGAACGCTTTGGTCAAACCCCAGGGAACGCACCAGCTCGGTCCGCGCGCGCTCCATAAACTTGAGGTAGTTGACGTAATAGACAATGCCGCCGGCATCGGTATCTTCAAAATAGACACGGGCTCTTAGCGCGAATGGCGGCCCGGAATTGTCAGCGCGCATAATGTAGAGCCAACCTCGTGCTTTGCATAGCCCTTCCCCGGCAAAATCCAAAATATATTTTGTTACTCACTGAAACCTTCGTCATCGGAAAACAGATCAGCCACCGACTGGCTCATGCGTGAGGGCAGATTGAGACCGAAATGTTCGTAAGCGTGGCGAGTAACCATACGCCCTCTGGGTGTACGCGTTATAAAACCCTGCTGAATCAGATAAGGCTCCAGCACGTCTTCAATGGTGTGACGTTCCTCGCTGATCGCTGCGGCCAGACTGTCGATACCGACCGGCCCGCCGTCGAACTTGTCGATCATCGCCAGCAGCAGGCGCCGGTCCATATGATCAAAACCCTTCTCGTCGATATCCAGCAGATTCAACGCCTTGTCCGCCACCTCACGGGTAATGCTGCCACTGCTGCGCACCTCGGCAAAGTCGCGCACGCGGCGCAACAGACGATTGGCGATACGCGGTGTACCGCGCGAGCGACGGGCCACTTCCAACGCACCTTCCGGCGCCAGATCCAGGCCCAGAATCCCCGCCGAACGGCGTACGATGGTCGCCAGATCATCCACGCCATAAAACTCAAGACGCTGAACGATACCAAAGCGGTCACGTAATGGATTGGTCAGCATGCCTGCTCGGGTGGTCGCGCCCACCAGGGTAAAGGGTGGCAGATCCAGCTTGATCGAACGGGCCGCAGGCCCCTCCCCAATCATGATATCGAGCTGGTAGTCCTCCATCGCCGGATAGAGAATCTCCTCCACTACCGGCGACAGGCGGTGTATCTCGTCAACAAAGAGCACATCCCCAGCCTCGAGATTGGTCAGCATTGCCGCCAGATCCCCTGCCCGCTCCAGCACCGGGCCGGAGGTACTCTTGATCTTGACGCCCATTTCTTGGGCAATGATGTTGGCCAGCGTGGTTTTACCCAAGCCCGGGGGGCCAAATATCAGCACATGGTCCAGTGCTTCGCCACGACCCTTGGCCGCCTTGATAAACAGCTCCATTTGCTCGCGCACCGTCGGCTGGCCAATGTAGTCGGCCAAGCGATAGGGGCGGATGGCCCGGTCTATGACTTCTTCCTGCTGCCGCGGGCTGGCGGCAATCAGGCGATCTTCTTCGAGCATGACGTTTCCGTGCGTTGCAAACCTGGTTAAACGATGCCCTTGAGGGCGCGACGAATCAACTCTTCACTACTCAAACCCTCTTCATCCACAGCAGCGATGGCACGGCTGGCTTCCTGCGGTTTGTAGCCCAGCGAAATCAAGGCACTGACCGCATCGGCACTGTTCGAGGCCGGGCCAGCAGTTGCGGCACCCGCAGCCAGCGGC
This sequence comes from Pseudomonas sp., assembly GCA_046291745.1. Lineage (GTDB taxonomy): Bacteria > Pseudomonadota > Gammaproteobacteria > Pseudomonadales > Pseudomonadaceae > Halopseudomonas. Next base: position 3,065 of record JBKBSI010000037.1, read on the forward strand.
TTGAACGAACCAGGCAGCGTCTCCCAGGCCTTGAAGCGATCACGCAGCTCGATCAGCAAGCGTTCGGCGGTCTTCTTGCCGACGCCCGGCACGCGAACCAGGGCACTGGTGTCCTGGGCCTGGACGGCGCGAATCAGTTCGTCCACCTCCAGACCGGACATCAAGGCCAGCGCCAACTTGGGACCAACCCCATTGAGCCGAATCAACTCACGGAAAAGTTCACGCTCACGCTTCTCGGCAAAGGCATAAAGCAATTGCGCATCCTCACGCACCACCATATGCGTATGCAAGGTGACGCTTTCACCCAGCGCTGGCAGTTTGTAGAAGGTACTCATAGGCGCATCCAGCTCGTAGCCGACGCCCTGCACATCCAGCACTATGTGCGGCGGCTGCTTCTCCAACAAAATGCCTTTCAGGCGTCCTATCACCCTGCTTTTCCTCTATAGATGTCGTTAGTCGTGGTCAACGGCGGCGTACCCGGCCATTACGCAACCCGAGCAGGCCACCGCCCAGTTGCAGATTCAGCGCACTGGAATGGGCGTGGCACAGGGCCGCAGCAAGCGCGTCGGCAGCATCGGCCTGGGGCGTGCCGGAAAGGCCCAGCAACTGGGTGACCATATGCTGAACCTGGGATTTATCCGCAGCGCCCGTGCCTACCACCGACTGCTTGATCTGCCTGGCAGTATACTCATGCACCTGCATATCGGCATGCACCGCCGCGACAATAGCAGCCCCCCGCGCCTGCCCGAGCTTGAGTGCCGAATCCGGATTACGCGCCAGAAATACCTGCTCAATACTGAGGATTTCAGGCTGGTACTGACCGATCAGTTCGCTCAGACCCTCGAAGATCAGCTTCAGGCGCTCAGGGAACGGCCCCCCACCCAGGCGAATGCAGCCCGAGGTGACATATTCGCACTTGCCCGCCCGCTCACTGACGATGCCATAGCCGGTGGTGCGCGAACCAGGATCGATGCCCAGAATCAATGCCATACACTGTCGCCACTCTGCTTTTAACTGCGGCACAGTGTGCCACATCAACCGCCGTATCACGGCAAAACTTCACGATTTGCAGGATCGAGTAGGGAGCGGGATTACTCCCGCCGCCCTCTCACACCACCGTACGTGCGGTTCCGCATACGGCGGTTCATGACTGACACTGAAGGCGCCGCTGAGTATCCAGCAGCGAGATCAAGCCCAAGGCATCAAAGAAGCGTTTCGGGAAGGCAGCATTCATGTGTGATGCGCCCGAGTTCCACCACGGGCCTTGCCCGTTGCGGGCCGAGCGCCATGCGCGATCTTCCGTCAGCCTCTGCCGACGCAGCATCGTGGTTCGACCTTGCCGGTGCTTTGCTTGCCGCCAGAGCAGGCAGCGCAGTCTCCGCCTTAGCCAACCATCCAGTTTCTCCAGTACATTCCTGGTCTGCGTATACTGGAAGTAGCCGATCCATCCTCGAAGCACCGGATTCAGTGTCTCGATGGCGTGTGTCAGACTTCTTCCTCGTCCTTGTCGAAGTAGCTCCTTAACCCGCTCCATTAGCCTTTGCAGGCTTTGCGGCGCAATACGCAGTCGCGCCTGACGGTGGGCCGTCAGGCTGTAGCCCAGGAATTTACGCGTCCAAGGCCTGGCACATGCGCTTTTGGCGTCGTTGATCTGCAGTTTCAGGCGGTCTGCAAGGAACACTTTCATCTGCATCAGTAACCGATCGCCCGCCGTTTTGCTTCGGACATAGATATTGCAGTCGTCTGCGTACCGGCAGAAGGCATGACCCCGTCGCGCAAGTTCGCGGTCCCAGTCCGTGAGCAGGATGTTTGACAGCAACGGAGACAGCGGCCCACCTTGCGGTGTGCCTTCGCGTCGCCTTGTCACCATGCCCTCACGCATCAGGCCCGCTTCCAGGTAGCGGCGGATCAGCTTGAGCACGCGTGCATCGTTTACCTGCCGGGCAATCCGTGACATCAGAATGTCGTGGTTTACCCGGTCAAAGAACTTCTCCAGATCGATGTCCACCACCCAACGTCGGCCTTCCAGCACATAATGCTGTGCCGCAAGTACCGCTTGCTGGGCGCTGCGCTCCGGCCGGAAGCCGTAGCTGGACTCGGAGAAAGTCGACTCGAAGATAGGTTGAAGTATCTGTAGCAGCGCCTGCTGAATGAGGCGATCCAGTACCGTTGGAATACCGAGCGTTCGTACCCCGCCCGCGGGCTTGGGGATGTCCACTGCACGTATCGCCTGCGGCATGTATTGCCCGCTCAGCAAGGCTGCCTTGATGCTTGGCCAGTGTACCTTCAGCCATTGCCCGAAGTGCTCGACTGCGAGTCCATCGACTCCCGGGGCACCCCGGTTACTGACGACTTTGCGATACGCCTGCCATACGTTGGTTCGATCCACCACCGCTTCCATCAGCGATGGCTCCCCCGCTTTCGTTTGCCCGCCAGTCGCCGTGCAGCCATCAACACCACGATGAACGCCCCCGGGGTTCCGCCCCGGCTCTGTTCTCATGGCTGCGCTTGTTCCACGCACTTGCGTCTCGTCGGCTGCATCGAGTATCTGCCGTCCTAATCGCGGTCACTCATGTTCGGCCCTTCGGTCATACGGCACCTACTATGGCCTCTGCTGACTTCTGCATGATCATCCCGACGTTTCGCAACGTCGGTAGCACAGTGGCAACCATGCAGATCTCCCCGGGTATGACGCACCCACCTTCACGCTTATGCCTGTCGGATCTACGCCACGTCGTTCCGTGCAAGTATCGGGCTTTGACCTTTATGGCTGCCTTACCCCGACGCGTCGCCTCGTATCCGCTTCCTGTTCGTCAGGCCAGCGCTTTGCCTCGGGCTTCCTCCAGATTCGCAGTCACCCGCGACACCCTTGCCTCTGGCTAACACTTCCCCTTGCCGGGCGTGTAGAGGACTTTCACCTCCAAGTGAGTGCGCCCTGCCGGGCGCACCATGAAAAAGGGAGGCATTTGCCTCCCTCGGTATCCAGACCATACCTCAGCCCATCTGCTCCAGCACCGCATCTGGAATATCCGCATTACTGTAGACGTTCTGCACGTCATCCAGATCTTCCAGCATGTCGACCAGACGAATGACCTTCTCGGCCGTATCCAGATCCAGCTCGGTGGTGGTCGCCGGAATCATGCTGACCTCGGCACCCGCCGATTCGAATCCGGCAGCATCCAGTGCGTCCTTGACCCGGCCAAAGTCCTCGAAGGTGGTAAACACCTCAAGCGACCCATCATCATGGCTCAGCACGTCTTCGGCACCCGCCTCGAGGGAGACTTCCATCAGCGCGTCTTCGTCGATACCCGGTGCATAACTGATCTGACCGCGACGGGCGAACAGATAGGCCACGGAACCGTCGGTACCCAGATTGCCGCCACATTTATTGAAAGCGTGGCGCACCTCACTGACTGTGCGGTTGCGATTGTCGGTCATCACCTCAACCAGAATCGCCACCCCGCCCGCACCGTAACCCTCATAGGTCAGCTCTTCCATATTGTCGGCATCGTTACTGCCGGCCCCGCGCGCGATGGCTCGGTCAATGGTGTCGCGGGTCATATTGGCAGTCAGCGACTTGTCCACCGCCGAGCGCAGGCGCGGGTTGTCAGCAGGCTCGGGACCGCCGAGCTTGGCGGCCACAGTCAACTCGCGGATCAGCTTGTTGAACACCTTGCCGCGCTTGGCATCCTGAGCCGCCTTGCGGTGCTTGATATTGGCCCATTTGGAATGTCCGGCCATCATCGACTCCGTCTATCTGAAAACTGAATTACTCGGCCTTGGGCTGTTCGCGCAGGCGAATGTGCAGCTCGCGCAGGGCCTTGTTATCCACCGCACCCGGCGCCTGAGTCATGACGCAGGCAGCGCTCTGGGTTTTCGGGAAGGCGATGACTTCACGGATCGACTGAGCACCGGTCACCAGCATCACCAGACGGTCCAGACCAAAGGCCAGACCACCATGTGGCGGCGCGCCAAACTTCAACGCATCCAGCAGGAAGCCGAACTTCTCCTGCTGCTCTTCGGCACTGATACCGAGAATATTGAAGACCGCTTGTTGCATCTCCTTGCGGTGAATACGGATCGAACCGCCACCCAGCTCGGTGCCGTTCAGTACCATATCGTAGGCGCGGGACAGGGCCGTGGCGGGATTGGCCGCCAGATCTTCGGGGCTGCACTTGGGTGCAGTGAAGGGATGGTGTAGTGCGCTCAGGCTGCCGTCGTCGTTCTCTTCGAACATCGGGAAGTCGACCACCCACAGGGGCGCCCACTCACAGGTCAGCAGTTCCAGGTCATGGCCGAGCTTGATGCGCAGCGCGCCCAGTGCTTCGGACACGATCTTGGCACGGTCAGCACCAAAGAACACGATATCGCCATCCACCGCACCGACGCGATCCAGAATCACTTCCAGATTGGCCTCGGGGATGAACTTGACGATCGGCGACTGCAGGCCTTCAACACCCTTGGCCCGCTCGTTGACCTTGATATAGGCCAGACCCTTGGCACCGTAGATGCCCACGTACTTGGTGTAATCGTCAATCTGCTTGCGCGGCATGCTCGCACCGCCGGGCACGCGCAGTGCAGCAACGCGGCCCTTGGGGTCGCTGGCCGGGCCACTGAATACCTTGAAGTCGACTTCGGTCAGTTGATCGGCCACGTCCACCAGTTCCAGCGGGTTACGCAGGTCAGGCTTGTCAGAGCCGTAACGGCGCATCGCTTCTTCGAAGGTCATGTGCGGGAACTCGCCCAGCTCCACGTCCAGCACTTCCTTGAACAGCTTCTGGATCATGCCTTCGGTCAGACCGATGATGTCCTTCTCGTCCATAAAGCTGGTTTCGATATCGATCTGGGTGAACTCCGGCTGACGGTCGGCACGCAGATCTTCATCGCGGAAGCACTTGGCAATCTGATAGTAGCGATCAAAGCCGGAGACCATCAGCAACTGTTTGAACAGCTGCGGCGACTGCGGCAGCGCAAAGAAAGTACCGGGGTGGGTGCGACTGGGCACCAGATAGTCACGGGCACCTTCCGGGGTAGCGCGGGTAAGAATTGGCGTTTCCACATCCAGGAAGCCGTTCTCATCCAGATAACGGCGCACGCTGCTGGTAATGCGCGAGCGCAACTTCAGCTTGGCGGCCATTTCCGGGCGACGCAGGTCGATAAAGCGGTAGCGCAGACGGGTCTCCTCGCCCACATCGGAGTATTCGTCCAGCGGGAAAGGCGGCGTTTCAGCCTGGTTCAGCACTTCCAGCTCATAGCCCAGCACTTCAATGGCGCCGGAGGCCATGTTCGGGTTCACCGCGCCAGCAGGACGCGCACGCACTTTACCAGTGATCTTGACGACATATTCGCTGCGCACACGGTCGGCCAAGGCGAAGGTTTCTTCACGATCCGGATCGAATACCACCTGCGCCAGACCTTCACGGTCACGGATATCCAGAAAAATCACCCCGCCATGGTCCCGGCGACGGTGTACCCAGCCGCACAGAGTGATTTCCTGATCCGCCAGTGTCTCATTCAACTGGCCGCAATAGTGGCTACGCATCATGGTGTGGTGTTCCTGTATTGAAATCGGGCCGCCGAGCAAAGGGGAAGAACCCTCTGCGGCAAAGGGCGCACGGATAAAAGCGCCATAATATACCTGAATTTTGCCTACCGCGGGGAGAACCTGACGCATGGATTGCGGTAATTCCCCGGGCTGGCTATGCTCGAAGCCCTGCCCACAATCACAACAATAAAAGGATCGACCATGAGTTCGACTTCCCGTCAGGTGGCGGTCATTACCGGCGCCGCGTCCGGCATTGGCAAGGCACTGGCCGAACAACTGGCCGCCCAGGGTTGCAGTCTGGCGCTGGCAGATATCAGTGAAGAACCCCTGAACCAACTGGCGGAGCTGCTACGCAAGCAGGGCAACAAAGTCACTACAGCACGACTGGATGTGGCTGACCGCGCCGCTGTTGAAGACTTTGCCATCCAGGTAAAAGCTGAGCACGGCCGTGTCGATCTGGTATTCAACAACGCCGGCGTGGCCTTGTCCCAGACCGTGGAAAACACCGACTACAGTGATTTCGAATGGCTGATGAATATCAACTTCTGGGGCGTGGTCTACGGCACCAAAGCCTTCCTACCCCTGATGCGCGAGCAACGTAGCGGCCATATCATCAACGTCTCAAGCATCTTTGGCATTATCGGCGTACCCACCCAAGCCGCGTATAACGCCAGCAAGTTCGCAGTAAAGGGCTTTACTGAAGCACTACGCCAGGAACTGCACGGCAGCGGTATAGAAGCCAGTTGCGTGCATCCCGGCGGCATCAAGACCAACATAGTGCGTAACGCGCGTTTTTATGTTGATACCAAGGGCGTCGCGGACAGCCAAGCCGCCATCGCCAACTTCGACAAGATCGCTTCAACCGACGCAGCCACCGCAGCACGGGTGATACTGCAAGGTGTGGAAGGCAATAAAGGGCGCATACTGATAGGTAATGACGCACGCCTGCTATCCTTATTGCAGCGGCTGTTTCCTACCGGATACCAGCGCTTGCTCAGGCGATTTCTGAACAAAGCCTGAGGTTTTGCTGTCCATCAGAGAGCAAAATATTTTCTAGCCGTACATAACTCAACAGGAGTGATGATGAAAATTGATATTGGTATCAAAGAGAAAGACCGGGAAAAGATCGCCGAGGGTTTGTCGCACCTGCTTGCCGACACCTACACCCTGTATCTGAAAACCCACAATTTTCACTGGAACGTCAAAGGCCCGATGTTTCAGACACTGCACCTGATGTTCGAAACCCAGTACAACGAGCTGGCGCTTGCCGTGGACGAGATCGCCGAGCGCATTCGCACTCTGGGCTTTCCGGCGCCGGGCACCTACAAGCAATTTGTCAAGTTGAGCTCGATCAAGGAAGAGGAAGGCGTACCGGAGGCCAAGGAAATGATTCGTCTACTGGTCGAGGGCCAGGAGGCCTGTGTGCGCACTGCTCGCAGCGTATTCCCGATCTGCGATGAGACCCACGATGAGCCCACTGCCGACCTGCTGACCCAGCGCATGCAAGTACACGAGAAGACCGCCTGGATGCTGCGCAGCCTGCTCGAAGGCTAATCCTGGCAATCTGGGGAGAGGCCAGCCGCGCCTCCCCCCAATCAATTCCGCTATATCTGCCCGCATTGCGCGCTGCCCACCAGATCACTTTGAGCCGTTGACAATTTCAGGTTACAGTGCGCCCCCGGTCACGACCCCATAAGACCGGAATACTGTATCCCGTGATTAGTCATAGCATCCAAGGTGAACCTTTTGAACAGCTTACGTTATCTACATCTGATTACCGGCCTGGCGGCGCTGGTTTTCGGCTTGATTAATACTCTGCCCCTTACCAGCCAGATTGCCCCAGTTGTACTCGTCGCCCTATTAATCGGCCTGCTCAACCTGCAGCAATTCAACATCGACCCACCGGCAGACAACGTTCTGCGTCGCAGCCTCAGCGTGATTGCATCGGTCATGCTGCTGATCGCTGGACTGATACCGCTGCTTACTTTAGCGATCAATCCTGCTCTGCAGATTTATGCACCCCATGCAGTCGGCCTGGCGATAGGTGCTGTCTGCCTGATTACAGTTCTGAAACTGGTCGGTCAGATCGGCGGCCTTTCATTTGGCTCGCTCAGCCGCATTGGCACTTCCAGTGATCGCGAAGCCGGCACCGTTAAATGGTTCAACACTAACAAGGGTTTTGGCTTTATCTCGCGCGATCAGGGCGAGGATATCTTCGTACACTTCCGCGCCATCCGTGGCGAGGGTCATAGGGCCCTGGAAGAAGGACAGCGCGTCGAATTCATCGTAGCCAGACGCGAGAAAGGCTTACAGGCCGAAGACGTAGTCATTCTCTAAGCTATTAATAGTGGGGTGGCGGCTCATCGTCCGTCGCCTCACCCGGCATCGCCGCAGCCATCTCCGCCTGCCGCCTGGCCAATACCTCCAGCATTCGCCTTAACTTCTCGATTTCCAATTGCTGGGCCGTCACCAGCTCCCCCAGCGACTGCAGACTGTCGTCCTGAAACACCAAGCGCATTTCAAGATCTGCCACCCTATCCTCAAGCTCACTCATTACTGCACCTCCGCAAAGGAAAAATCACCCCTGGCGAGCAAAGCGGTGCGTACGACAGCCAAGCGCTGCGCCAACTCTTCGTCAGTACAGGGCTGCACCGGAACTCGCCCCCATACCGGCCCAGGCCAGGCTGCGTCACCCTGAAAACGCACAACATGGTGCAGGTGCAACTGACGCACAACATTACCCAGAGCAGCCACATTCATTTTGTCGGCGGCATATTGCCGCATCAATAACTCGCTTAACCAGCAGGACTCTTCCATGAGAGCCACGCGATCAGCCGTATTGAGTTGGAAAATTTCTGTTACACCCTCCCGCCGAGGCACCAGGATAAACCATGGATAATGCGCGTCGTTCATCAAAAGCAGCGAAGATAACGGGAACTCACCCACAATCAGGGTGTCTTTTAGGAATTGCTGATCCAGCTGAAACATGGCAAGATTCTCGAATAAGAATGCGAAACGTTATAGCCTAAAACGTGCGCCAAGTCTCATTTCGAGACATAAAGCGGAGCCGTTGGGCATTTTTTGAACAAAAAATACTCTATAAGTGACAGTTTGTTCGATATTTCTTACAGACTTAAGTACTATAGACGCGACAAATTATAGGTTAATGGCGACAACCGCCTGTTCAGCAAGCGGTTAGTTTCGCAATTTACCTTTTGATGCTTTAATCTAAGGCGACAATAAAAAAGATATTGGGTTCCCAGAACCATAGAAGTTTCTAAGAAGTATATAAACTGAAGGAGCAACGAATGAAAAACGTGATTAAATGGAGTTCCATTGCGCTGGCCGTCGCGGTAGGTAATGGACTGTTGGTAACCCAAGCTGCCGCTGCAGAGAACGAAGGCTTCATCGAAAGCTCTTCCGCTACTATCAGCAACCGCACCATCTATTTCAACCGTGATTTCCGCAGCACTGGCGCTGGCCAGAGCAAGCGCGAAGAAACCGCTACTGGTTTTGTGCTGAACTTCGAGTCCGGCTATTCTCAGGGCCCCATCGGCTTGGGCTTCGACGCCATCGCCATGCTCGGCATCAAGCTCGACACCAGCCGCAGCAACGCCGGTACTGGCCTGCTGCCTAACGAATTCGGCGATACTGGCCCGAACGAGTACTCCCACATTCGTGGCGCTGCCAAGGCCAACATCCTTGGCGATACCGTACTGCGTTACGGTGTTCACTTGCCAGAAAACCCCGTCATCGCTTATGACGACGCGCGTCTGCTGCCTAACCACTACTCTGGCTACAGCATCACTAACGAGTCCATCGACGGTCTGTTCGTAGAAGCCGGTCGCATGAACAACCGTAGCGACATGAACAGCTCCTCGGAAACCCGTGGCGCCTTCATCGACAAGGAAAAAGTAGTTTACCTGGGTGGTACTTATACCTTCAGCGATCAGCTGAGCACCTCCCTGTACACTTCCAAGGCCGATGATCTGTGGAAGCGTCACTTCGTAGGTCTGACTCACACCCTGCCCCTGGGCGGCGACCTGTCTCTGACTTCCGATCTGGCTCACTACCACACTTCTGATGACAGCCCGTCTGGCGAAGAGTACGGCAACAAAGCCACTTCCCTGGCATTCACCCTGGGTGCAGGCTTCCACGGCTTCACGCTGGCAGCTCAGCGCATGGGCGGCGATGCTGGTTATGAATATGCCGATGGCGCCATCTTCCTGGCCAACTCGGTTCAGTACCTTGACTTCAATGCCAAGGACGAGCGCTCCTACCAGGCTCGTTACGACTATGACTTCGAAGGCATGGGCATCCCCGGCCTGTCGTTCATGACTCGTTACATCCGCGGTAGCAACATCGATGCTCCAGCTGGCGTACGTGACACTCGCTGGGAGCGCGACACCAACATTGGCTACACCTTCCAGGCTGGCATGCTCGAAGGCGTTAATGTTCTGTGGCGCAACGCTACCATCCGTCAGGATGCAGCGATTGATGGCGGCGACGTAGATGAGAACCGCTTCATCGTTTCCTACACCTGGGATCTGCTCTAAGCACTCCTGAGTAAGGAAATATAAAAAACCCGGCTTCGGCCGGGTTTTTTTATGCCTGCCGTGCGCCCCTGCCCCTGTGCTGCGGGCTATACGCCAAAGGGTGACAAACGTACAATGCCCCCATTGTCCACTTCGTTTCAGGAATAACCAGACCCATGCGCACCAGCCAATACCTGATCTCCACACTCAAGGAAACGCCCTCCGATGCGGCCGTGATCAGCCATCAATTGATGCTGCGGGCGGGACTGATCCGCAAGATAGCTTCCGGCCTCTACACCTGGCTGCCAATGGGGCTGCGCGTACTGCGCAAAGTCGAGCAAGTAGTACGCGAAGAAATGAACGCCACCGGCGCCATGGAAGTGCTGATGCCCGCCATTCAACCCGCCGAGCTGTGGCAGGAGTCCGGACGCTGGGAGCAGTATGGTCCTGAACTACTGCGCCTCAAGGATCGCCATGATCGCGAATTCTGCGTCGGCCCGACCCACGAAGAAGTCATTACCGATCTGGCCCGTACCGAGATCACCAGCTACAAGCAACTGCCGCTCAACCTGTACCAGATCCAGACCAAGTTCCGTGACGAGATAAGGCCCCGCTTTGGCTTGATGCGCGCCCGCGAATTCGTGATGAAGGACGCCTACTCTTTCCACCTGACCCAGGACTCCCTGCAGCAGACTTACGACGGCATGTATCAGGCCTACTGCAATGTATTCAGCCGCCTGGGCCTGAACTTCCGTCCCGTGGTAGCCGACAATGGCTCCATCGGCGGGGAAGGCTCACACGAGTTTCACGTACTGGCCGATTCAGGTGAGGACGCCATTGTCTTCTCCGACACCGGCAACTACGCAGCCAATATGGAAAAGGCCACCGCCCTGCCACCCCAGGGTGAGCGTCCTGCCGCCAGCCAAGAGCGGACGCTGATTGAGACCCCCGGTCAGTTCACCATCGAAGCAGTCAGCCAATTCCTGAAGCTGCCGCCCGAACAATCGGTAAAGACCATGATCGTTCTGGGTCAGGCAGCAGAGGGCAAGCATCACCAGCTGGTGGCCCTGGTACTGCGTGGCGACCATGAGATCAATACCATCAAGGTCGAAAATCTTGCCGAGATTCATGCGCCCCTGACCATGGCCACTGAAGCCCAGATCCAGCAGGCAATCGGTTGCAAGCCCGGCTCCATCGGCCCCATTGGCCTGGACATCAAGGTCATAGCCGACCATAGCGCCGCGCACCTGGCCGATTTCGTTTGCGGCGCAAACCAGGATGGCTATCACTACACCGGGGTCAACTGGGAACGCGATGCGCGCTACGACATGACCGCAGACCTGCGCAATGTGCAAGAGGGCGATGCCAGCCCCGATGGAGACGGCACTCTGGTCATTCGCCGGGGTATCGAGGTAGGCCACATTTTCCAGCTCGGCAGCAAATACAGCCAAGCCATGAACTGCAACGTACTCAATGAACAGGGCAAGGCCAGCACACTGATCATGGGCTGCTATGGCATTGGTGTATCGCGCGTCGTGGCAGCTGCCATTGAACAGAACCATGACGAGCGCGGCATTATCTGGCCGGATGCGCTGGCGCCCTTCCAGGTCGTCCTAGTGCCGATGAAGATCGAAAGCTCGGAGGCTGTTCAAGTCGCCACCCAGGAGCTCTATGAGGGCCTGCAACAGGCAGGCGTTGATGTGCTGCTGGACGATCGTGACAAGAAGGTAAGCCCCGGCGTGAAGTTCGCCGACATGGACCTGCTGGGCATTCCACACCGGGTCGTCATTGGCGACCGAGGGCTGAACGATGGCCAGTTGGAGTACAAGTACCGTCGTGACAGCGAGCCGCGCAATATCCCCACTGGAGAAATGCTCGCCTTCCTGATCGACCAGATTGGCAAGGCCTGAGGCGCCAACCTATGCAGCTACGTTTACCCGCGTGGTGGTTCTTGGCTCCCGCGAGCCTGTTACTCAGTGCCTGTGCCATGAACATGGCACCTCAGGACGGTGCGCCCACAGGTGTCGAGCGCACGCTGATCAGCCACAGCATCCAGATCGATGTGGCAGAGGGCAGCGTTATGTCGGTACCAAAACGCACCCTCAGAATCACCGAACAACAGCTGTATTCAGTTCAGACCCCCTCAGGGCGTGGCGACAAGACTGAGCACTATCAGAGCCTGCCCTGGTCGAACCGACCGGTAGAGGTGATAGTCGGCGACTTCAGCACGCAGCTGCTGACCGACACTGACGGCCTTCTGCACCTCAACCTGCTGGACGACCAGTTCCTCAACCTAGACTACGATAACCTGCGCGTCATCCAGTTGGTCGCCCGCGCCGCGCCCTCGGTGCGCGCGGAAGCCAACTTGCTGATTGGCCGTGAACTGCGCCCGAAACTGCATGAGGCGGTGGCACTGATCTACGATAGCCTGGAAGAGGACGACGTGGACCAATGGGCTTATCGGGTAAAGCGTCTATCTGAGATTGGCCTGGAAGAAGAGTCCAATCAGCTGGAAAACATGCTTATCTTGCTGACCACTGGCGACCCTGAACTGCAGGGTGAGTTTATCCAGGCACTGGACATCAATCTGCGGCCATGACATGAAAAAAATCACAGGGATAGTGATGGGTATACTGTTGCTGCTCGGCCATGCGGGCCACAGCCACGGTGAACCAGAGCCCATGGTAGATCCGCAGCTCAAGGCTGCGCTGATGCAAACTGTTGCCAAGGCCGACAGTTTTAATGATCGCTTTGACGCTGAAGTCTGGCTACTGGACATGTCCACGCGCATGCGGCGTTACCTGCCGGATGAGCAGGAGCGCCTGGAGTTTCTACGCCTAGTTCACCAGGAAGCCCGCAGCGCCGGACTCAAACCGGACCTGGTGCTGGCGGTCATACACGCTGAAAGCATGTTCGACCGCTACGCCCTCTCCAGCGTCGGGGCGCAGGGCATCATGCAGGTGATGCCGTTCTGGAAGTACGAGTTAGGCCGCCCGGAGGACAACCTGATTGATCTGGCGACCAACCTGCGCTACGGCTGCACCATCCTCAAGTACTACCTGGACAAGGAACGCGGCAACCTGCGCCGTGGGCTGGCGCGCTACAACGGTAGCCTGGGCAGCCAGAAGTACCCGGACCGGGTGCTGGATTACTGGTATCGCTTCTGGTACGTCAACGAATAGAACACAGATGCCTGACTGACAACAGTCAGAGCTGAACGAAACCGGCAATGTCCTGCCAGGCGCAGGCATTCAATTCAACCGCCTCGACCTTGGCCGCCGCCGGACCATGACGCAGCCATTCAGTCATGGCTTCCATTGCCTGATCTTCACCACAGAGCATTACCTCCACCGTGCCTTCCGGGCAGTTTCTGACCCAACCATCAAGCCCCAGCTTGGTCGCCTGACGCACAGTAGCGCGCCTGAAGCCAACCCCTTGAACCTTGCCCCGTACATAGCCCTGCATACTCAACTTGGTCATGAACAACTCCGTGGCAAACTAATTGGTCATCAGCGCCAACAATCCGGCCTCATCCTGCGGACCTTGCAGGCTGTGCACCACTTCGCCCTGCGGGTTAATGATATAGGTGGTCGGCAAGACCTGCGGCATCGCCATACCGCGAGCAGCGGCAAATTCATGGCTCATCACCGGGAAGCGAATATCCATCCTATCAGCCAACTCGCGCAGCGCCTCACCCTGATAACCGTCAAAGTGCACGCCCAGCACGCGAATATCTTCTGACACCTGATTCAGCGCATTCAGTTCAGGCAACTCCTCCAGGCAAGGTGCGCACCATTCGGCCCAGTAATTGACCACTACCCAGCGGCCTTCGAGGTCGGCATTCGTCAGGCTATTGCCCTGATGGTCCTCCCAGGATTCGCCAGCGCAGGCGGTAAGAAACAGCAGAGTGGCAGCTAGCATGGCTTTTATGCAGCGGCTCATGGATAGGCTCGTAGGCTGGCTCATGATGTAGTGGTCTCCGTATCGAGGGCGAGTGGCGGTGGGTGTCCAGCGTCAGGGCCCAGCCAGCTTTTGACGCTGCCATGCAGAATCTCGGTCCGCTGCGCTTCCAGTAGTGCCAAGGCACTGAGCAATGGCGGATACCAGGCGCCGTCGCCGTGTACCGCTGCAGGCAGCGAAGCAACGGGAGGCAGCGGCTCGGGCAGGCGCGCCACAAGCTCGGCCATGTCCAGCTCGCCCAGATCCCGGCTAAGCACGTAGCCACCCTGTTGCGTTCGCGTAATGATCTGTTCCCCCTCCAGCCATTCCGTCAGCTGCAGCCAGAGTTCCTCGGGGACAACCCAACCCTCGCCATTGACTTTCGCCAGGTCCACAACGACACCTTGCTTTTGCGACTGGATAAACACCCGCAGCACGCCCAGCAGGGTCAACAGGCGCGGCAGCAATGGCTTACGCCAGGCGGAACTGTTGCCCAGATTGCTGACCAGCTCAGCGCCGAAAAGAATGATCAGCCAACTGATATAGATCCAGATCAGAAACAGCGGAAAAGCAGCAAAGGCGCCATAGATCAGTTGATAGCCCGGAAACAGCGCAACGTAGAGCGCAAAGCTGGCCTTGGCACCCTCAAACAGCAGGGCCACCAGCACACCGCCAGCCAGCCCGTGGCGCAGGGGCACTCGGGTATTGGGCACCGCTACAAACACCAGGGTAAAGGCAGCAATACTCAGCCCTAGCGGCAACCAACCCAGCAGCCAGCGGCCAGCAGACCCCGCGGCAGCATCTGCGCTGAGAAAATTCAGCGAGGCAAGGTAGGTGCTGACGACAAAACCGGCACCGAGCAAAAGCGGCCCCAAACTCAGTACAGCCCAGTACAGCAGAAAGCTCGATACGCCTCGCCGCCGTTGGCGAATACGCCAGATGGCGTTGAAGGCCCGCTCGATATTCACCAGCATCATGAAGGCGGTAATGATCAGCAGGGCGATACCGATACCTGTCAGTTGGCGCGCCTGATTGGAGAACTCACCAAGGTATTCGCGCAGGGTCGCGCCGGTAGCCGGTACGAAATTACTGAAAATAAACTCCTCGACCTGGGCACCAACCTGGTTGAAGGCTGGAATCGCAGCCAGCATCGAATAGGTCACGGTCATCACCGGCACAACGGCAAACAGCGTGGTGTAGGTCAGTGCGGCGGCATTCTTGGCGCAATTGTCTTCACTGAAGCGCCTGAACAGGTAGCGGAAAAAATGCAGTAACAGGTTGATTTGACGCGGCATTCAAGTTCCCTGACAGCGAGAAGGATTAACGCTTAGAATAAACCCCATATCCGGCATAAGCCACCCGCATACCCCCAACTGCAACGGAGAGTCACATGTCCGCCGTGCGAATCTATCACAACCCACGCTGCTCCAAATCCCGCCAGGCCCTGGCGCTGCTCGAGGAGCAGGGCGAAACCGTCGAGGTCATCAACTACATCGAGACCCCACTGAGCAACGCCGCCATCAGTGAACTGCTGCAGATGCTCGGGCTCAGCGCCCGCGAACTCATGCGCAAAGGTGAAGACACCTACAAGGAACTGAATCTGGCCAACCCGGACCTCAGCGAAGCCCAACTGGTACAAAGCCTGGCCGACTACCCGCGTCTGATCGAGCGGCCAATAGTGGTCAGGCATGATCGCGCCGTGGTTGCCCGGCCGCCCGAGCGCGTGCTGGAGCTGTATTCATGAGTACTGTTGCCCCTTACGTGTTGGTGCTCTATTACAGTCGCCATGGCGCTACGGCAAAGATGGCCCGACTGATAGCCGAGGGTATCGAACAAACCGGTATGGAGGCCCGCGTGCGCACCGTGCCCGAGGTCGCCGCCACCACTCGCACCAGCAGCCCCGCAGTGCCCGAGGACGGCGCCGTGTACTGCACTGAAGACGACCTGCGCCAGTGTGCTGGCCTGGTCATGGGTAGCCCCACACGCTTTGGCAACATGGCCGCAGCACTCAAGCACTTCATCGATGGCACCAGCAGCCTGTGGTTGGCTGGCAGCCTGGCAAACAAACCGGCGGCGGTCTTTACCTCCACCGCCAGCTTGCACGGTGGTCAGGAGAGCACCCTGCTATCCATGCAGTTGCCACTGGTGCACCACGGCATGCTACTGGTCGGCCTACCCTATACCCAGAGCGAACTGGTAGAGACCCGCGGCGGCGGCACGCCCTATGGCGCCAGCCACCACGCTGGAGCCAACGGCGAGCGTGGTCTGGACAAGCACGAATCAGCGCTCTGCACCGCGCTGGGTAAGCGCGTCGCCAATCTGGCCCGCACCCTTCTGGCTGGAGCTGCGCATGTCTCGAGCTGACAAGCCCCTGCCAAGTCTGGCCTACCTGCAGCCGCGCCAGCGCGTCTGCCGTGTGCTGGCAGCCATGGGTTACTTCGGCCTGTTGGCGACCCTGGCCATCCACAATGGCTTCTTTGCCAACCTGCATGGCGCCAATCCTGCGGTGATCCTCGGCACGCTGCTGGTCCCGCTGCTGGTTTTTTTGCCAGGCATAATAACCGGCAACCTGCGTATGCACGCCTGGCTGTGCTTCGTGGTCAATCTGTACTTTATCTATGGCGTGTTGGCCTGGTTTCATCCGCCCACGCAGCTGTATGGCAGCTTGCTGACCGGCTTCAGTGCGCTCTATTTCATACCAGCCATGGGCTACGTGCGTTGGGGTTTTCAAGCGCAACGGGTGCTGCGCGGGGAAAGCTGAGAGCGGGCTGGCGTCTATCTACCAACCCATGACCCGCTTGACGAAGGGAATCGTCAGCCGGTGTTGCGCCTGCAGGGAGGCCTGATCCAACTGCTCTAGCGCAGCAAACAACTCAGCCATGCCTCGGGCGCCACGACTGAGCATGTAGCGTGCCACCTCATCAGAAAGCTGCAACCCGCGTAACTCCGCACGCAGCTTGAGCATACCGTGCTTGTCTTCATCACTGAGCGCCTGCAACTGAAATACCAGCCCCCAACTCAATCTGGAGGCCAGGTCTGGCAGCCTCAAGGGCAAGGCTCGCGGCGCCGCCGACGCGGCCACCAGCAATCCCCTGCCCTGGTCACGCAAACGGTTGTAAAGGTGAAACAGCGCTTCTTCCCAACCCTCGTCCGCCGCCACGGCATCGACCTGGTCGAGGCACAGCAGATCGAACTCTTCCATTCCCTCAAGTACGCCAGGGCCATGTGCCTTGAGCTCTGCGAGCGGCAAATACATTGCCAGCCCCTCGGCTTCGGCCATCTGGTGGCACGCCGCTTGGAGCAAGTGCGAACGGCCGCTGGCGGGTGGACCCCAGAGGTAGATAAAGCTCTCCGCCGAACCCACCCGAGGATCGGCCAGGCGCTTCACCGCCGCCACGGCCGCGGCGTTAGGCCCGGCATAGAAATTGGTGAAGGTTGCCTCGTCGTTCAGCTTGATCCCGAGCGGCAATTGCATCGGACGCATCAGCCTCGCCACCTTCAGCGCCAGCGGTAATAGAGCACATTGCTCTCGGGCACCGGTTCAGCCGCAGGTGGCTCTGGCGCCTCCAGTTCTGACTCGGCAACTTCGGGCAACAGGATAGGATCGTCCTCCAGCACACTGATCGCGGTAGTGGGCACCTCAGCTACCGGCTCAACCGGTTTCGGAGCGGGCGCCTCGGTGCGGATCAGACGCTGGTCCAACGCCAGCAAACGCTCAAGCTGGTCTTCGGAGCCCGGGAAATCAAAGGCCATGCGTACCTGACCAGCACTGATCGACAGAATCTGCGGCGAAACCTGGCTACCCAGTTGCTGCAGAATGCGCTGCAGGTTGGCAAAGGCATCCAGGCCCTGAATATCTTCCACCACTATCTGCCACTTCTGCATTTCACCACGGGGCTTTGCAGGCACGGCATACTGGCTAAAGACCTGATTGGCCACCAACAGCATCAATTCATCAGCGGCCTGGTCGGCATCTTCCGCACGGATCTGGCCGGACTCACTCTTGTCGTTCAACCACAAATGCCAATCAAGCTGCCAGCCCTCACCGCGCTGCTGAATATGTAATGCCAGTGCCGCCGAAGCATCGTAGCGTTGCGTCGCCGCAACCAGCACCTCGCCGTTTGCAGCCGCTATGTCGGCCTCGCTAACCTGAC
>JBKBSI010000038.1:0-21184 GCA_046291745.1 Pseudomonas sp.
GAGCGGTCGCCTGACCGCGAAAGGGGTTGGGGCTAGATTGGATTAAACCCTTCGCGCTGGGGCCAGCGATCCCACCAGGCCGAGTCAGTTGCAAGTATCTGGTAGGAGCGGTCGCCCGACCGCGAACAGGTCTATGCCTGCTGCTGACTAACCTGCGCCTTGTAATCAGCTAGCGCATTTTTCCGCTCCCGCTCCAGCGCTTTGCCCAATTCCGCACCTTCCAGCCCTTGCGCCAATAACGACTCGACACTGACATCGCGGGCTGCCTGGGCGGCTGCGCGCAGGTAGTCGGCCTGCGGATAAGGTTCGTTCTCCAGGCCTGTGCGGCCCCTGGCGTCGGCTTCGCAGGCACCCAGGAACTGTTCGAAACGCTCGGGTCGGCGGTAGATGTCGAAGGTCTTGAACAGCTTGAGCAGGGTTTCCGGTTTCAGTTCGCGGGCCCGGTGGCAGTGGGTGTGATATTCGCAGGTCAGCAACGCCAGTTCCTGGCAGTCGCGTGGGGCCTTGCAGCGTTGATTGACCGCTTTGACCGCGGCCACACCCTTCTGCTCATGACCATGGTGCTTGGGCCAGTGCGCCGGATCCGTAAGCCCCTTGCCCAGGTCATGCAGCAGGCAGGCCCAGCGGGCGGGCAGCGGCAGGTTCATGCGCGCGGCGCTTTGCAACACCAACAGCAGGTGCTCGCCGGTATCCACTTCGGGGTGGTGCGCTGGTGGCTGCGGTACGCCGAACAGCCGGTCAACTTCGGGCAATAACTCGGCCAGTGCGCCACAGTCGCGCAGCACCTGAATAAATACCTCGGGATTGGGCTCCATCAGCGCGCGACTGATTTCCTTCCAGCTGCGCTCCGGAGTCAGTGCCTGCAGCTCGCCGGACTCGGCCAGTTCGCGCATCAGGGTCATGGTTTCGGCCGCAACGCTGAAGCCCATGCGCTTGTAACGCGCGGCATAGCGGGCAACGCGCAGTACCCGCAGCGGGTCTTCGACAAAGGCTGGTGACACATGCCGCAAGACGCGCCTGGCCAGATCCTGCTGGCCGCCATAGGGGTCGTACAGCTTGCAGTCGCTGTCCATGGCCATGGCGTTGACCGTGAGGTCGCGGCGAATCAGGTCCTGCTCCAGGGTCACATCCGGGCTGGTATGGAAGGTAAAGCCGCCGTAGCCCTGACCGCTCTTGCGTTCGGTGCGGGCCAGGGCATATTCCTCGCCAGTGGTAGGGTGCAGAAATACCGGGAAGTCCTGCCCGACCGGTTTGTAACCGGCATCGAGCATGGCTCGCGGGGTGGCGCCTACGACCACCCAGTCATAATCACTGAAGGGGTGGCCGAGCAACTGGTCGCGGACGGCGCCGCCGACCAGGTAGATTGAATAAGTGGGTGACGTCAAACCGCATGCCTCGATCCGTTAGTAGCTTCAAGCTTCAAGCTTCAAGCTTCAAACTGCAAGCTCCACCCCTCCAGAGAAAAGGTCTTTGCACTGCACGGCCTGCTTGCCGCTTATAGCTTGCGGCTTGAAGCTGGTTCTAGATGGGCGGTATGTTCAGATCAAAGCGTGGCAGTCGCTCTCCCTGAAGATCGGGTCTGGGCGGTACGTGCTGTTCGTCGACCAAATCATTGTTGTCGAAGCACTCCAGGTGAATATCAAAGCCCCACAGGCGATGCAGGTGCTTGAGCATTTCGCCGGTGGACTCGCCCAGGGGTTTGCCGTCGTGCCGCTGGTGGCGCAGGGTCAGGGAGCGGTCGCCGCGGCGATCTACTTCCCATACCTGAATGTTTGGCTCACGGTTGCCCAGATTGTACTGTGCTGCTAGGTGCTGACGTACTGTGCGATAGCCGCTGTCATCGTGGATGGCGGCAATTTCCAGGTGATCATCAGTGTCGTTATCGGCGATAGCGAAGAGTTTCAGGTCGCGGATCACCTTGGGCGACAGGTACTGCAGGATAAAGCTCTCGTCCTTGAAGGTGCGCATGGCGAACTTGATGGTTTCCAGCCAGTCGCTGCCGGCGATATCCGGGAACCAGCGGCGATCCTCCTCGGTGGGATGCTCGCAGATGCGACGAATGTCGGTCATCATCGCAAAGCCCAAGGCATAGGGGTTGATGCCGCTATACCACTGGCTGTCGAAGGGCGGTTGATAGACCACGCTGGTATGCGAAGTCAGGAACTCGATCATGAAGCCTTCGGTAACCTTGCCCTCGTCATACAGGTGGTTGAGCAGTGTGTAGTGCCAGAAGGTCGCCCAGCCCTCGTTCATCACCTGGGTCTGGCGTTGCGGGTAGAAGTACTGCGCGACCTTGCGCACGATGCGCACTACTTCGCGCTGCCAGGGCTCAAGCAACGGGGCGTTCTTCTCAATGAAATACAGCAGGTTCTCCTGCGGCTCACTGGGGTAGCGTGGCTCCTCTGCGAGGCGGTCGCGGGCCGCAGCTGAAACCGGGATGGTACGCCACAGGTCGTTGACCTGGCGCTGCAGGTGCTCTTCGCGCTCCTCCTGCCTGGCCCGCTCTTCCTCGGCGGAGATGGGGTAGGGCCGTTTGTAGCGATCCACGCCGTAGTTCATCAGGGCGTGGCAGGAGTCCAGAATGTCTTCCACCGCGTCGATACCGTGGCGTTCCTCGCACTTGTTGATGTACTGCCGGGCGAAGACTAGATAGTCGATGATGGCGCTGGCATCGGTCCAGCTGCGGAACAGGTAGTTGCCCTTGAAGAAGGAGTTGTGACCGTAGCAGGCATGGGCAATGACCAGCGCCTGCATGGTCATGGTGTTTTCTTCCATCAGGTAGGCGATGCAGGGGTCCGAGTTGATCACGATCTCGTAGGCTAGGCCCATCTGACCCCGCTTGTAGTGCTTTTCGGTGTGCAGAAAGTGTTTGCCGTAGGACCAGTGGTGGTAGCCCAGTGGCATGCCGACCGAGGCGTAGGCATCCATCATCTGCTCGGCGGTGATCACCTCGATCTGGTTGGGATAGGTATCCAGTCCATAGACTTCATGGGCGATGCGTCCGATTTCACGGTCGTATTCGCGGATCAGGTCGAAGGTCCATTCCGAGCCGGTAGAGATAGGTTGCCGGGTCATGTGGCCATCCTCTTCTGAAACAGCTTGCGGAACACCGGGTAGATATCACCGGCGTCGACGATTTGCTGTTGGGCAAAACTGTCCTGGAAGGCTTCCGACACCTGCTGGTATTCATACCAGAGGGCTTGGTGCTCCCGGGGGGTGATTTCGACATAGCAGTAGTACTGCATGGCAGGCATGATCTGTTTGACCAGCAGTTCGCGGCAGATCGGCGAGTCGTCATTCCAGTTGTCGCCGTCCGAGGCCTGGGCGCAGTAGATATTCCACTCGCTGGGTGCGTAGCGCTCCTCGACGATCTGCTGCATCAGGCGCAGTGCACTGGAGACGATGGTGCCGCCAGTTTCCCGGGAGTAGAAGAACTCTTCTTCATCCACTTCCTTGGCGCTGGTGTGGTGGCGGATAAAGACCACCTCAATGCGTTCGTAATTCCGCCGCAAGAACAGGTACAGCAGAATATAAAAGCGCTTGGCCAGATCCTTGGTGGCCTGGGTCATGGAGCCGGACACGTCCATCAGGCAGAACATGACCGCCTTGGAGCTGGGGTTGGGTTGCTTGGCAATCAGGTTGTAGCGCAGGTCGAAGGTATCCAGGAAGGGGATGCGGTCGATACGCTTTTGTAGCGCTTCTATTTCTTCGCGCAGCGCTTTTTGATCAATCAGGTTGTCCGGTTGCTGCTCGCGTAGCAGCTCCAATTCCCGGGTCGCTTCGCGCAGGCGTTTGCGACTGCTGCCGCTAAGGGCGATGCGCCGGGCATGGGAGGCGCGCATGGAGCGTACTATGTTGATGCGTGAGGGGTTGCCCTGGCTGCTGATGCCTGCGCGTACCGGTTTGAAGGTGTCGGTGCCGGTCAGGTGGCGCTTGACCAGGTTGGGCAGGGCCAGGTCCTCGAACATGAAGTCGAGAAACTCGTCCTGGGTGATTTGGAATACAAACTCGTCCATGCCCTCGCCGCTGTCACCTGCCTGGCTGCCACCCTGACCACCGCCGCCGCCATCCGGGCGGGGGATGCGATCGCCGGTGCTGAACTCCCGATTGCCCGGGTGGACGCCGGTCTTGCGACCGCCCTGGCCGTGGTGAAAGATGGGTTCGTCAATGTCGCGGCCGGGGATGCTGATCTGTTCGCCGCCTTCGATATCAGTAATCGAACGCCGCCCCACGGCCTCTTCAACCGCCTTTTTGATATGCGTCTTGTAGCGTCGCAGGAACCGTTGCCGGTTTACCGTGCTCTTGTTCTTGCCGTTGAGACGGCGGTCGATCACGTAGCTCATAGGCCCCTCCGGGGCCAGCCGTAAGTTGCAGCTTCAAGCCTCAAGCTTAAAGCTGCAAGCCAACGCTGGCGGTAACCTGCTCATACACCTCATGTCTGTACCTTTGCGGTGTGCTTGCAGCTTGTCGCTACAAGCGTGCCGCTGCTCAATAACGGCTTCGCCGTTATTGAGCTTTGCGTACGCGCAGATACCATTCCGACAGCAGTCTGACCTGTTTCTCGGTGTAGCCGCGTTCGACCATGCGGCTGACAAAGTCGCCGTGTTTCTTCTGGTCTTCCTTCGAGGCCTTGGCGTTGAAGCTGATGACCGGCAACAGGTCCTCGGTATTGGAGAACATTTTCTTCTCGATCACCATGCGCAGCTTTTCATAGGACAGCCAGGAAGGATTCTTGCCGTTGTTCTGCGCGCGGGCACGCAGCATGAAGTTGACGATCTCGTTGCGGAAGTCCTTGGGATTGCTGATGCCAGCTGGCTTTTCGATCTTCTCCAGTTCCTCGTTCAGGGCTACACGGTTGAGAATTTCGCCGGTATCCGGGTCGCGGTATTCCTGATCCTGAATCCAGAAGTCGGCGTACATGACGTAGCGATCGAAGATGTTTTGCCCGTATTCGCTGTAGGACTCCAGGTAGGCAGTCTGGATTTCCTTGCCGATAAAGTCGACGTAGCGCGGCGCCAGGTATTCCTTGATAAAGCGTAGATAGCGCTCGCTGACTTCGCTGGAAAACTGCTCCTGCTCGATCTGTTGTTCCAGTACATAGAGCAGGTGCACCGGGTTGGCGGCGACTTCGCTGTTGTCGTAGTTGAACACCTTGGACAGGATCTTGAAGGCAAAGCGGGTGGAGAGACCGTTCATGCCTTCGTCGACGCCAGCGCTGTCGCGGTACTCCTGAATCGACTTGGCCTTGGGGTCGGTATCCTTGAGGTTCTCACCGTCGTAGATGCGCATCTTGGAGTAGAGATTGGAGTTCTCCGGTTCCTTGAGGCGCGACAGCACGGTGAACTGCGCCAGCATTTTCAGGGTGTCGGGCGCGCAGTGGGCGTGGGCCAGGGAGCTGGTGGTGAGCAGCTTCTGGTAGATCTGGATCTCGTCACTGACGCGGAGGCAATAGGGCACCTTGACGATATAGATACGGTCGATAAAGGCTTCGTTGTTCTTGTTGTTGCGGAAGGTGTGCCACTCGGACTCGTTGGAGTGGGCGAGAATCACGCCGTTGAAGGGAATGGCGCCGAGACCCTCGGTACTGTTGTAGTTGCCCTCCTGGGTGGCGGTCAGCAGCGGGTGCAGCACCTTGATCGGTGCCTTGAACATCTCGACAAACTCCATCAGCCCCTGGTTGGCACGACAGAGGGCGCCGGAGTAGCTGTAGGCGTCGGGGTCGTTTTGCGGAAACTCCTCCAGCTTGCGGATATCCACCTTGCCCACCAGGGCGGAGATGTCCTGGTTGTTCTCATCACCCGGTTCGGTCTTGGCTATGCCAATCTGCTGCAGAATCGAGGGGTAGAGCTTGACCACCCGGAACTGGCTGATGTCGCCATTGAATTCATGCAGGCGCTTGACCGCCCAGGGCGACATGATGCTGTTGATGTAGCGCCGTGGGATGCCGTAGTCCTCTTCCAGAATGGCGCCATCTTCCTCCGGGCTGAACAGCCCTAGGGGCGACTCGAATACCGGAGAGTCCTTGATGGCGTAGAAGGGTACCTGCTGCATCAGCGACTTGAGCTTTTCCGCCAGCGAGGACTTGCCGCCGCCGACCGGGCCGAGCAGATAGAGGATCTGTTTGCGTTCTTCCAGACCCTGGGCGGCATGGCGGAAGAAGGAGACGATATGCTCGATGGCATCTTCCATACCGTGGAAGTCGGCAAAGGCTGGGTAGCGCTTGATCATCTTGTTGGAGAAGATCCGCGACAAGCGCGGGTCCATGGAGGTGTCTATCAGCTCGGGCTCGCCGATGGCACGCAGCAAGCGTTCGGCGCCAGTGGCGTAGGTCAGTGGGTCGGATTTACAGAGGTCAAGATATTCTTGCAGGCTGTACTCTTCCTGCCGGGTGGTTTCAAAACGGTTCTGGAAATGACTGAATATGCTCATGACTCGACCTCGCTGTACCGGGTTGAGGTCTGAGACTTCCGCGCAATGACTTATCCTGACGGCCAATAAAGGGCGACGGCATTTCCCTGATGCAAAAATCCCCCAGTACCAACACACGCAGGCATGGTCAGGGAGTCTGTCGAACCGTCAGCCAGATGCTTGGTTATCTGGCGGGGTCCGGCAGGCTCCCTTTTTATCGGAAGCCAGCAGACCGGCTTTCACTTAATGATCGCCTTATGCACAGAATAGTTGCTTTGCTCGCTGCTGGCACCGGCTATTTTGAAAAAAATATTGCCGCGTGTTTGTCAGTGCTTTGTCAGGTTTCGCTGCTGCGGTCCGGGTACTGCTGGCGCCAGAGGTCGTAGCCGCCGTCCAGGCTGAAAACCTGGGCAAAGCCTTCGCCAGCCAGAAAAGCCGCTGCCGATTGGCTGGAGTTGCCGTGATAGCAGCAGACGATCAGCGCCTGCTGGCGGTCGGCGTGCTGCAGATAGGCGGGCAGGCTGTTGTTGTCCAGGTGCACGGCCCCGTCAATATGGCCGAGGGCAAAGCTTTGCGGGTCGCGGATATCGACTAGCGCCGCACCCTGTTCAAGTAACTCCAGGGCCTGGTCCGGGCTGATACGCTGAAAGTCACTCATGTTCCGTCTCCACAGGCGCACTGGTGACGCTCACCGGTATGCAGGTTCATCAGCGTCATACTGTTACCCCATACACAGCCGCTGTCCAGCGCATGAATGCCGTTGACGGCGGTTTTTGCCTCCAGGGCGGCCCAGTGGCCAAATACCAACTGGACATCCTTATCTTTGCGGGGATAGCTGAACCAGGGCGCGTAGCCCTTGGGCGCAGTGCCTACCCCTTCCTTGGATTTCAGGTCCAGGGTGCCGTCGGCCTTGCAGAAGCGCATGCGGGTCAGGTAGTTGGTAATGCAGCGCAGGCGCTGGATCCCCTTTAGCGAAGGCTTCCAGCGATTTGGTTCGTTGCCGTACATTTCGTCGAGAAACCAGGGCAGTTGCTTGTCACAGCGCAGCACGGCTTCGACCTCGGCGGCGCGCTTGAGCGTCTGTTTGCGTGTCCAGATTGGCGGCTGACCGGCGTGGGTCATAAGCATGCCCAGGCTCTCATCCCAATGGGCGAGTGGGCGCTGGCGCAGATTGCCGAGCAACTGTTCCCGGTCATCGGCCTTGAGTATGGGTAGCAGGGTGTCGGACTTGCGTAGCCGCGAGCCATCTCTGGCGACTGCTAGCAGGTGCAGGTCATGGTTGCCGAGTACGGCGATACAGGCGTTGCCCAGGCTGTCGATAAAGCGCAGAGTTTCCAGTGATTCGGGGCCGCGGTTGACCAGGTCGCCGACGCACCAGAGGCTGTCCTGCGAGGGATTGAACCCTACCTCTTCGAGCAGGCACTTGAGCGGCTTGAGGCAACCTTGCAGGTCACCGACGGCATAGGCGGTCATGGGACGGGTGTCTGTGTCGGGGCGCTCATCAGTTCAGCGCGTTGGGCTTGGCCAACCGAAACAGGTCAATGTTGGCGGTAAACGCGTGCCCGTCCTGGGCGCGCATACCGTAGCTGCCCTGCATGGTGCCTACCGGGGTCTCCAGCAAACAACCGCTGGTGTAGGTGAAATGCTTGCCGGGCTCGATCAGTGGCTGTTCGCCCACTACGCCAGGACCTTTGATTTCCTTGATCTTGCCGTTGCCATCAACGATCTTCCAGTGGCGGTCGAGCAACTGCGCAGCTATGTCACCTGTGTTCTCGATATGGATGGTGTAGGCAAAGGCAAAGCGGTTGGCCGTCGGGTCGGACTGCTCTTGCAGATAGCGGGTTTCAACCTTGACGAGAATGGCATAGATGCTTGATGTGCTCATGCTTCGGTCCTGTCATGGGCCTGACGGGCCAGGCGGTTGGCCAGCCTGACAAAGCCAGCCAAATCAACTTGCTCCGGACGCAGCGTCGGGTCAAGACCTTCGGCCTCGATGCTCTCGGCGTCGAGCAGCGGCTTGAGGGTATTGCGCAGGGTCTTGCGGCGCTGATTGAAAGCCTCGCGTACTACCTGCTCGAGCATCTGCACATCATCGGCGGGGTGTGGCAGCTCAGCGTGTGGGGTCAGGCGCACAATAGCCGAATCGACCTTGGGCGCCGGGTTGAAGGCGCCGGAGCCTACGTCAAACAGGTGCTCTACCTGGCAGTGATACTGCACCATGATGCCCAGGCGGCCATAGTGATTCATGCCCGCCCCGGCGGCCAGACGCTGCACCACTTCCTTCTGCAGCATGAAGTGCATGTCGGCCACGCAGTGTGCCTGGGAAATCAGGTGAAACATCAGGGGTGTGGAGATGTTATAGGGCAAGTTACCAACGATGCGCAGCTTTTCCTCACCGCTGGCCAGCGCGCTGAAGTCGAACTTCAAGGCGTCGCCCTTGTGCAGGGTAAACTGCGGATTGCCGCCAAAGCGTGCCAACAGCAGGGGGTGCAGGTCGTGATCCAGCTCCACTACCTCCAGCTTTGCGCCGCTGCTCAGCAACCCCTCGGTGATGGCGCCCTGGCCAGGTCCAATCTCTACCAGATGCTGGCCTTCACGCGGGCTGACGGCGCGCAGGATACGGTTGATGACCCCGGCGTCATGCAGAAAATTCTGGCCGAAACGCTTGCGCGCCCGGTGCGGGGCAAACTGACTCATGCTGACTCCCTGGCTTCGATCATGCTGATGGCGGTATCCAGGGCAACTTTGAGGCGGCCTGGGTCGGCCTTGCCGGTTCCGGCAAGGTCCAGGGCGGTGCCGTGATCCACTGAAGTGCGGATGATCGGCAGGCCCAGCGTAATATTGACGGCGTTACCGAAACCTTTGTGCTTGAGCACCGGCAACCCCTGGTCGTGATACATGGCCAGCACCGCGTCGGCCTGGTCCAGATACTTGGCGGTGAAAAGGGTGTCGGCGGGCAGCGGGCCTTGCAGCTGCATGCCTTCGGCACGCAGCCGATCCAGTACCGGTATCAGCGTGTCTATCTCTTCGGTGCCCATATGCCCACCTTCGCCGGCATGCGGGTTGAGCCCGCAGACCAGGATGCGCGGCGCGGCAATAGCAAACTTGCTGCGCAGGTCCTGGTGCAGAATACGGATAATCTGCTCCAGCAGCGGCTGGGTAATGGCATCTGCCACCGCGCGCAGGGGCAGGTGGGTGGTGACCAGTGCCACGCGTAGTCCTGGGCAGGCGAGCATCATCACCACCAGCGGTGTGCCAGTCAGCTCGGCGAAGAATTCGGTGTGCCCGGAAAAGACCACACCCGCTTCATTGATGACGCCTTTGTGCACCGGCGCTGTAACAACCGCGGCAAAGTGTCCGGCTTGGCAGCCGTGCCCGGCCAGTCGCAGGGTGTCGAGAACATAGGCGGCGTTGGCTGGGTCGAGCTCCCCGGGTATGCAGGGCTGAGCCAGGCTGGCGGGCATTACGCTCAATTGTCCGGCAGCTTGTGGCTGCGGAATGGCGGATGGATCAAAGGGGCTGAGTTCGATATCCAGGCCCAGCAGTTGGGCTCTTTGCCTGAGCAGTTCAGGGTCGGCGATCACCACTCGCTGATGCTGGCAGGCTTGGGTTGCCAGCATCAGACACAGATCAGGCCCTATGCCCGCTGGTTCCCCAGCGGTCAGGGCGATGGCGCTGCAAGTCACTAGATCTTGATCTCGACGTAGGCCTCGTCGCGAATTTCCAGCAACCAGGTCTGCAGTTCCTGTTCGTACTTGCGGTTCTGCAGCAGGTTGATCGCCTGCTGTTCGCGCATCTCGGAGGTCATGTCGACTTCACGGCTGTCCTGCACCTCAAGGATGTGCCAGCCGAACTGCGACTCGAAGGGGCGCGACACCTGATTTCTTGGGGTGGTGCTCATGACGTCGCGGAAGGCCGGTACCATGCTGTCTGGGGTAACCCAGTCCAGGCTGCCGCCATGCAATGCCGAACCGGGGTCTTCGGAGAAGGCGCGGGCCAGGGTAGCGAAGGATTCGCCGTTCTGGATGCGCTCGTAAATACGCTGGATCGACTCGGCTGCTTGCTGGTCATCACGAATCTCGCTGGGCTTGATCAGGATGTGCCGAACCTTGAACTCCTCGACCATCTGACCTTCACCGCCGCGGGTTTCCAGTAGCTTGAGGATGTGAAAGCCTGCCGGTGAACGCAGAGGCTGGGTCACTTCATCAACTTCAAGGGAGGCCACTGCGCTGGCGAAGGGGCCAGGCAGCTGGGCACTTCTGCGCCAGCCTAGCTCGCCGCCTTCCAGGGCGGTGTCACCACCGGAGCGGCTTACCGCCAGGTTGGTAAAGTCGGCGCCGGCACGCAGTTCACGGTAGATCTCGTTGGCGGTTTCGGCGATCTTGCGCACGTCATCGGGGCTGGCGTTTTCCGATATCGGCAGAACGATCATTGCCAGGCGGTACTCGGCAGCGGTCTCGATGCGGCCCATTTCCGAGTTGAGGAAATTGCGGACTTCCTGATCGCTGACCTGAATACGCTCGGCTACCCGGCGCTGACGCACGCGGTTGATGATCATCTCGCGGCGGATCTGTTCGCGGGCCTGGTTGTAGCTGATGCCGTCGCGCTCCAGCGCGGCGCGGAACTCCTCGAGGCTGACGTTGTTGCGTGCAGCCAGTTGCTCCATGGTCTGGTTCAAGGCTGCATCGTCAATACGGATGCCTGCACGTTCACCCATCTGCAACTGGATGCTTTCGACTACCAGGCGGTCCAGCACCTGATCACGCAGTACCGAATCTGGCGGTACCTGGGTGCCGCGCTCGCTCAATTGCTGGCGCACGCTGGCGATGCGTTGCTCGACCTGGCTGGCCATGACCACATCGTTGTCGACGATAGCCGCGACCCGGTCCAGCGGTACCACTTGGGCCTGCACGGAGGTGCTTAGCATGAAGCCTGCGCACAGGCTGATTAGTGCCGGGTATAACTTAGAAGCCATTGTTTTCACGCTCTCTGTAACCGGGGATACCTTCACTCAGAAGGCTTTCAACACGATTGCCGGTGACGTTGCCGAGTCCCTTGAGTACCACTTGCAGGAACACGCCGCGTTTGCCGGTATCGTTTGTGACGTTGTCAAATTCGTCGTAGTCAACCCAGTAGCGGTTGATGAAACGGAGCTTCCAGCAGCAGCTGTCATACTCAAGACCACCAAAGGCCTCCAGGGTTCGATCACCACTGAAATCATACTGGTGGCGAGCAATCACGCTCCATTGCGGATTCAGCGGCCACATGACCGAAACATCTGACTGGTCTATGCGGTCGTCGGCATTACGCCGGAAGCTTCCGCTCAAGGCGTCGAAGGTATTCAGGTTGTTGCGGAAGCGGTAGCCAGCGTTGATGATCTTGCGCGGCTCCGGTTGATAGTTGACCACCATGCTGCCTGCATTGCTGTTGCTGTTCTTCGGATCCCAGATCACATCGCTTCTGAGTCCCCAATTATCGCTCATCCGGTACATCAGCTCACCTGCATAGGCAGATGAGGACTTGGTCGGGTCGATCTCGTTCTGGGTGCCGTCGCCAAGCAAGGTTACTTCACGGTCACGGAAGTAGAAAATCTGTCCGAGACTGGTGCGCAGCCGCTCACGTCCAGCTTGGTCCAGCACTCGACTGGTGGCGCCAATCGCTAGCTGGTTGGCATCACCGGTGCGATCCCGGCCACTGAAGCGGTTGTCGCGGAACAGCGAGCTGTAACTGAAGGCAAACTCGTTGGTGTCAAACAGCGGCTGGTCGCTCTGCTCGCGGTACGGGGCGTACAGGTAGTAGGCGCGTGGCTCCAGGGTCTGGCGGAAGCTGCGGCCGAACCAGTTGGCGTCGCGGTCGAAGTACAGGCCGCTATCCAGACTCACGATAGGTGTGATGGTGCCCGGGCTTTTGCTGGTTGAGTCATAATCGAAGCCGTCGGCGCGGGCATCGAAGTCCAGGTCGTACTGGGCCATCACCGCTTTTACCGCAGGCGTTACGAAACCCCAACTGGTGCTAATCGGATATTCGATTTCCGGCACTGCCACGACCCGGCTGCCGGTGGCCCGACCCAGGCCGACCAGGCTTTCGTCGGGCTCAAGGATACTCATACCCATTTCATCGAGCTGCACGCCGTTGCGGCCAGTAATCAGGCCGCTGCGCAGATTGCGGTCGAAATAGGCGTACTCGGTGTTGTAGTTCAGCTTCAGGCCAGTTTCGCCAAGCCAGTGTGAACCTTCCAGGCGCAACTGCGGCAGACGGTCATAGGGCGTGAGGGCGGTAATGGTCGCCAGCTCGTAGCTTTGCACCAGAGCGCTGAAACGCCAGCCGTTGCCGACATAGGAGGTGCCTGCGCGTTGCTCCACATAGGTCTCGGGGCGCGAATCAAGGGCTGAACTCAGGTTCTGGAAATAGAACGGATCGCTGATATCGCTGTAATCCAGGTCTGCCGTCCAGCGCGGAGTGAAGCTGCTGTTGTTGCGCAGGCGGTACATCCAGCGCTGATCGCCGAACTCGCTGTCGTCGAGGAAGGCCGCGTTGACCTGGGTTGTGCCGATGCTGCTCAGGTGCCGTGCTTCGCCTTCCAGCATTGCGCCACGTTTGGACATGAACCTGGGATACAGGGTCGCGTCATAGTTGGGCGCCAGGTTGAAATAGTAGGGCAGGGTCAGCTCTGAGCCGGAGTCGGTGCTGTTGCTATAGCTGGGCGTCAACAGGCCAGTCTTGCGCCGGTCGTCCAGTGGAAAGCTCAGGTACGGGGAGTAGGCGACAGGTACGTCCTTGACGCGCAGTACCACATGCTTGGCTTCGCCCCAGCCGCTTTCACGGTCCAGTTCGATGTCCTTGCTGTGCAGACTCCAGGTATTCTCACCGGGCTCACAGGTGGTGTAAGTGCCGTCGGTCATGACGATCACGGCGTCATCGCGGCGCATCAGTTTGGTAGCGCTGCCGCGTGCCTTGACATCGTGGACCACATAGCGGACTTCATCGATACGGGTTTCGCCGCTGTCGATCTGCATCCGGGCCTTTTCGCCCATCACCAGTACGCCCTGGTCGCGCAGACGGACGTTGCCCTCGAGCAAAATCTGGTTGTTGGCCTGGTCAAAGCTGGCCTGCCGTGACTGCGCTTGCAGTCGACCCTGGCGCAACAGCACGTCACCTTCCAGGGTGCCGGTCTGGCTGCCCTGTTCGAAACGGCTGGAGTCGGCTGAGGCATAGATCGGTAGCTGGTCGAAGGGCGTCTCGTCGTCGCGGCCTTCGCGGCTGGGTTCAATATAGGCGCCGGAGCAATAGGGTGCGATGGCTGCAAGCTGCTCTTCATTCAATTGCTCGCGCGGCACCCAGTCGAGCTCGCTGAAGGGGTTGTCGGCTGCAGCGCTGGTCATCTGCGTATCTACCGGACGCGAAGCGGCGGGCGCTGACGGTGCCGGGGTTGATGCCGGGGCGGCCTGAACAGGCGCTGCTGGCGTCGGCAGAGGTGCAGGTGCGCTCGGGCGCGCCGGGCGCGGTATGGTGGCGGCCGGGGTTGCCAGCGGCGAGCAGGTCCAGCCCGTTCCGTCAGCGCTGGCCCGGCACTCGACCTGGCTGCTGGCAATACTGCTGAGTGGCTGGGTTAGCAGCAGGCCACTGACCAGCAGCATGGGGAACGTGGGACGAAACGGAGGTATGCGGTAGGCCATTATGTATTTATCCGGGCTTCCAGTCGGTGCGCGCGACGCTTGTGCGAGAAGAATGCGATAGCATGCTGCTTGTGATCCAGCAAGATAATGGATAATAAAGCATTGTATGACGCCAGAGCCAGCGTCGGTCTGAATAGGATGGAAATGATGGATTCTAGAAAAGCGCTGCTGGAGGCCTGGCTGCCTGCCCAGCTGCGGCATGCCTACGCTGCTCAGGGTTGGGGTGAGGTAGGCTCGGGGCAGTTGTCGGCGGCCAGTGCGGATGCCAGTTTTCGCCGTTATTTTCGCTGGAGCGAGGGTGAGCGCAGTCTTATCGTGATGGACGCGCCGCCGCCCGGCGAGGATTGTCGGCCGTTTATCCATGTGGCTGGCCTGTTGGCCGAAGCCCAGGTGAATACGCCGACCATTTTTGCCGAAGATGTCGATCAGGGTTTTTTGCTGCTCGAGGATATGGGCTCCAGCACCTACCTGGAAAGCATCCAGCAGGGTGTTAACGAGCCCGAACTGGAGCGCATGTTTGCTACTGCGATCAGTGCCCTGGTGCGCTGGCAGGCCAGCAGCCGTCCGGGACCACTGCCGGAATACGATGAGGCTACCCTGCGTCGGGAACTGGAGCTGTTCCCCGAGTGGTATGTCGACCGGGTGCTGCAGCGCTCCCTGAGTAGCGCCGAAGCCGAGGACTGGCAACAGCTGTGCACAGTGCTGCTCGATAGCATTCTGGACGAGCCCAAGGTATTCGTACACCGCGACTACATGCCGCGCAATCTGATGACCGCCGCAGGTGAGCCCGGGGTGCTGGATTTTCAGGATGCCCGCTATGGGCCCCTGAGCTACGACGCCACTTCGCTATTTGCCGACGCCTTCTTCAGTTGGCCGGAGCCGCAGCGGGTGAAATGGCTAGAGCGCTATTGGCAAGCCGCAGCCGCAGCCGACCTGCCGGTGGCCAGCCTGCAGACATTTCTGGATCAGTCACGGCTGATGGGCGTGCAGCGACATTTGAAGGTGCTGGGGATCTTTGCGCGCATCTGTCATCGCGATGGCAAGCCGCATTATCTGGCCGATGCGCCGCGTTTTGTGCGTTACCTGCGCCAGGCCTGCCTGGATGATGCGCGGCTGGCACCGCTGCAGCGGCTACTCGACAGTCTTGATTTGCGAGCTGCTGCATGATGAAAGCGATGCTGCTGGCAGCGGGCAAGGGCGAACGCATGCGCCCGCTGACGCTGACTACCCCCAAGCCGCTGTTGCCGGTTGCAGACAAGCCGTTGCTGCAGTGGCATATCGAGGCGCTGGCCGACGCCGGGCTGAAACAGCTGGTGATCAATCATGCCTGGCTAGGCGAGCAGGTCGAACAGGCCTTCGGTTCGGGCGAGCGTCAGGGTGTGAGCATTGCCTGGTCGGCTGAAGGGGAGCCCCTTGAGACCGGCGGCGGTATTTTCAAGGCACTGCCGCTGCTCGGTGATGGCCCTTTTGTGCTGGTCAATGGTGATATCTGGACCCGTTTTGACTTTGCCCGGCTGGCGCTACCGGCAGGACAGCTGGCGCATCTGGTGCTGGTCGACAACCCGCCGTTCAAGCAGCAGGGCGACTTCATCCTGAGTGAGGGTTTGGTAAGCAATCCTGTGGCTGGCGACCAGGCGTTGACCTATTCCGGCATTGCAGTGCTCGCTCCGCAGTTGTTCGAGGGTTGTGAGCCGGGCGCCTTTGCCCTGGCACCGCTGCTGCGTGCTGCCGCGGCAGCGGGGCGGGTCAGTGGCGAGTACTTTGCCGGTCCCTGGGTGGATGTGGGCACTCCCGAGCGCCTGAACGAAGCCAACCAATTGGCCAGGGGAGCCTGAGACTTATGCTCTGGCCGATCACGCTGGGTGGCGCCGTACTAGGTGGGCTGGTGGGAGAGCTGCCGGGGCTGTTGCTCGGGGGATTGCTCGGGCATGCGCTGGATCGACACTGGGGCCTGCGCCGTTGGTCCGACGTGCCGCAGCGCTGGCGTGCCGCAAACGAAAAAGCCTTCAGTTACGAACGTATTCTGTTCATGTGCCTGGGGCGGCTGGCCAAGGCTGAAGGGCGGGTGTTGCCTGCCCACCTGCAACTGGCCCGGGATCTGATGCAGCAGTACCGCCTTGACGAGGCGGCGCGGCTACAAGCAATACAATGGTTTAACGAAGGCAAGACGCCGAACCGGCGCCTGACGCCCATGGTGCGCAAACTGCTCAAGCGCCAGCCCGAGCGCACGGCCGAGCTGCTTGACTGCTGTTGGCGCATGGCCCTGGCGGACGGTGTGCTGGGTGCAAATGAGCGCGAGTTGCTGGATGAATGGGCCGGGCATGCGGGTTTGGGTCGGGCGGAGCAGCAGCGCATGCACCAACGGCATCGGCGCGATACCGACGATCGGCATACTCCGCCACGCGAACCGGTGGTCAGCCGCAACAAGCTGGCTGAGGCGGCTAGTTTGCTTGAGGTCGAACTGGATGCCAGTCCGGAGCAGATCAAGCGCGCCTATCGGCGCCAACTGAGCAGGCATCATCCGGACAAATTGATCGCCCGTGGCGCCAGCGAGAAAGCTCAGGATGGCGCCGGGGAGCGGATTCACCAGATCCAGGAAGCCTATGAGCGGATCAAGCGCTACCGCGGGTTTCGCTGATCCAGTAGCGCGCGTTGCAGCCAGCCGTCCAGCCGCTTTATCAGTATTTGCTGGCCCTGTTCCGAATAATCGGGTTGGGCCAGCACTAGCTGTGCATAGCCTGTATTGCCCATCCTCTTGCCTAACAGATGGCGCTCGTGGGCCACATCACTACCTGCACGTCCGGTCGCCGGCAGGATTTCATACACAGGGGCGTCCCACTGTTCCAGCAGCAGATTGCTCTTGCTGGTGGCGAACAGGGCATCATGCATGTCGAACAGAATCAGCCCCTGTGGCGCCTGGTCACTGTTGTCCAGCGCTGCGCTCAGCGCCCAGTAGGCGCCTTCGCCGCGACCCAGAAAGGCCAGCGGTTGCTGCCTGCCGTTGACGGTGGCCTCCGCGGCTAGCACCTGGCCCGCCGCCTGAATACGTTCAACTGCCTGTCTGCCGTAGGCCGCCGCGCGCGCCTCACGCTGCTCGGGCTGCAGTCGCGTATCGGGTTCGGGCATGTCTGGCAGGCTGATAGCCATGGTGTGCCAGCCTGCTTCGCTGAGCAGTTGCCTGGCTGGGCCGGTAATCTGCGGCCAGTCGGCATGTTCGCCACGGTCGGCTATCAGCAGTACGCCGCCGAGCGGCTGCGGTCTGGCCGCTGGCAGATACAGACCCAGGTAGGCCTGGGCACCGATGTCCAGTCGCCGTTGCTGCTGGCCCGGTAGCTGTCGCTCCAGCGCCTGTTCCTGCATCAATCCGCGGGTGGAAGAGGGGCCTGGCGGGGCTTCACCCGGCACTTGCGCCGGTAAGTCGGCCGGTGCGTCGGCAAAAGCTTCTTCCTGGCCCTCCGCCGAGATTTCGGCCGGATCTGTGCCCCCTTCGGCACGCACCAGCATGCTCAGGCACAGGCAGCATAGAACAGTCAGGCGTCGCATCAGCTTGGCTCCTCGAGGGTTTTGCCCGGAGTATAACAGGGCACAGCGCAATGGCTTGCGGTAGACTACTGGCGTCCCGATTCAACCTGCGAGGTCCATCATGCCTGATTATGCGATTGCCCCTTCGATACTGTCCGCTGACTTTGCGCGCCTGGGCGAGGAGGTCGACAAGGTTCTGGCTGCCGGGGCTGATATCGTCCACTTCGATGTGATGGACAATCACTATGTGCCGAATCTGACCATCGGGCCGATGGTCTGCAGCGCCCTGCGCAAATATGGCATTACTGCGCCGATTGACGTGCATCTGATGGTCAAGCCGGTGGATCGCATTATCGGTGACTTTATCGAAGCTGGTGCTTCGTACATTACCTTCCATCCGGAAGCCAGCGAGCATATCGACCGCTCCCTGCAACTGATCCGCGAGGGCGGCGCCAAGGCGGGCCTGGTATTCAACCCGGCGACTTCACTGGACAGCCTCAAGTACGTGATGGACAAGGTCGACATGGTACTGCTGATGAGCGTCAACCCCGGCTTTGGCGGGCAGAAATTCATTCCCGGTACCCTGGACAAGCTGCGCGAAGCGCGGGCGCTGATTGATGCCAGTGGCAGGGATATTCGCCTGGAAGTGGATGGCGGCGTGGGTGAGCAGAATATCCGTCAGATTGCCGAGGCGGGCGCCGATACCTTTGTTGCCGGTTCGGCAATCTTCAACAAGCCCGATTACAAGGCGGTTATCGACAGCATGCGCGCTGAGCTGGCCCTGGTTCGTCGCTGATGTTGCGTGATCTGTTCGGTGGGCCGCTACCGGGGTTGGTGATATGTGACCTGGATGGCACTCTGCTGGACTCGGTGCCGGATCTGGCCGTCGCAGTGGATCAGATGCTGGTGCGCCGCGGCAGGCCAGCCGCCGGAATAGAGCGGGTGCGCGATTGGGTCGGTAACGGCTCCCAGGTGCTGGTACGGCGGGCTCTGGCTGGTGGCCTGGAGCATGCGGGGGTAGATGCCGAGGAGGCTGCGGCGGCTCATGCGGACTTTCTCCAGGCCTATTCCGGTGAGCATCGACTGACCAGTGTCTATCCGGGTGTGCGGCCCTTTCTCGACGGCCTGCGGCGCCAGGGCGTGGCCCTGGCTATCGCCACAAACAAACCCGAGCGTTTTGTCGCGCCGCTGTTGGCGGAAAAGCAGCTGGAAGGTTACTTCCAGTGGTTGCTGGGCGGCGACAGCCTGCCTGCGCAAAAGCCCGATCCGGCGGCGCTGAACTGGATCATGCGTGAGGCTGGCATGTTGCCGCAGCAAACCCTGTTTGTTGGTGACTCACGCAACGACGTACTGGCTGCCCGGGCCGCCGGGGTGAAGGTGGTAGCTGTGACTTATGGCTACAATCATGGCCGCCCGGTCAGCCTGGAAAACCCGGATTTGCTGGTTGATTCACTGGACGTGCTCATATAACCTTCGGTTGTTCCCACACCTTAGCAAGACGGATCAGCCGTGTTTGTCAGCAACCGCAAACTGATGAGAGTGATCAAGGCCCTCGCCCGCTGGCGTTGGCGCACCTGATTTTGCCTGCCTGCGTCAAACGCGGGCCTCCTGTGTTTGTGTGACAATTACCCGCCCCATGAGGCTGATCATGACCCGAGAAGAATTTCTAAGCCTGGCTGCCCAGGACTTTAATCGTGTACCCGTGGTACGCGAGGTGCTGGCCGACCTGGACACACCGCTGTCGACCTACCTGAAACTGGCGGATGCGCCCTATTCCTACCTGCTCGAATCGGTGCAGGGCGGTGAAAAATGGGGTCGCTACTCTATCCTCGGATTGCCCGCCCGCACTGTGCTGCGCGTCTATGGCCACAGCGTACATGTGCTGGTCGATGGCGTTGAAACCGAACAGCATGAGTGCGCCGACCCGCTGGCCTTTGTCGAAGAGTTCAAGGCACGTTATCGCGTGCCGAGCATTCCCGGTCTGCCGCGCTTCAATGGCGGCCTGGTCGGCTATTTCGGCTATGACTGTGTGCGCTACGTCGAGCCGCGCCTGGCGCAGTGCCCGAATCCCGACCCGCTGGGTAATCCGGACATTCTGCTGATGGTCTCGGATGAGGTGGTGGTATTCGACAACCTGGCGGGCAAGCTGCACGCCATCGTCCTGGCCGATCCGGCTGACGATAACGCCTTCGATACCGCCAAC
The DNA here is from genome assembly GCA_046291745.1 of Pseudomonas sp. Lineage (GTDB taxonomy): Bacteria > Pseudomonadota > Gammaproteobacteria > Pseudomonadales > Pseudomonadaceae > Halopseudomonas. The sequence goes on from JBKBSI010000038.1 coordinate 19,810, forward strand.
GCCCGCCTTGAGCAGATACTCGACCAGCTGCGTCAGCCGCTGGCCCAGCGCAAGCCGCTGTCGCTGGACAATCCGCCGGACCGTGATCTGGACTACCGCGCTAGCTTCACCCGTGAGGATTACGAGCGCGCGGTGGATACCGTCAAGGAATACATCCTTGCTGGTGACTGCATGCAGGTGGTGCCCTCCCAGCGCATGAGCATCGACTTCAAGGCCGAGCCGATTGATCTGTACCGGGCGCTACGCAGCCAGAACCCGACACCCTATATGTACTTCTTCAACTTTGGCGATTTCCACGTAGTGGGCAGTTCGCCGGAGGTGCTGGTGCGTGTTGAGGACGGAGAGGTAACGGTACGGCCGATCGCCGGTACGCGCCCGCGCGGCGCCACCGAAGAGGCCGATCACGCCCTGGAAGTGGATCTGCTCTCCGACGCCAAGGAGATCGCAGAGCACCTGATGCTGATCGATCTGGGCCGCAACGACGTCGGTCGTGTAGCCCAGACCGGCAAGGTGCAGGTCACCGAGAAGATGGTCATCGAGCGCTATTCGAATGTCATGCACATCGTCTCCAACGTGCAGGGCCAGTTGCTCGGGCACCTGAATGCAATGGATGCACTGCGTGCGATTCTGCCAGCCGGGACCCTGTCCGGCGCGCCGAAGATCCGCGCGATGGAAATCATCGACGAACTGGAGCCGGTCAAGCGCGGCGTCTATGGCGGCGCGGTGGGTTACTGGGCATGGAACGGCAATATGGATACTGCTATCGCCATCCGTACCGCAGTGATCAAGAACGGCGAGCTGCATGTGCAGGCCGGAGGCGGCATTGTTGCCGACTCGGTACCGGCGCTGGAGTGGGAAGAGACCATCAACAAGCGTCGTGCGATGTTCCGGGCTGTGGCCCTGGCCGAACAGTCAGTCGAGTGAGGCCAGGCATAGCCCTGACATATGTTCGGCTTCACTCCTTGATTGCAGCCCAGCCTGAAAGCCAGCGAGTGAAAGGAAAATAATTCGGCGATTGCCTAGAGGCTGAATTTGGCCGCTATTGCACCGTTCCGCAAGGCGAGCAGAGACCCTCTGGGCATGGGTTGCCAGAACTGGTCGGAAAGCGGCGCGGTGGCCAGCAATATCACTTTTTGCTCATTCGCGCTGTAGGGCGGTTCTGCTTCACAGACCAAACCTGCTATGTCCTGCGCCTGACACTCAAACAAGTGCAATCCAGGTGGTGCTATTGCGTCAAGGGTGTTCTGATAACGTTGATCGGCATGAACGAATAGCACATCGCCGTCGCTGTAAATGAAATTACTTGGACCACAGTGCCTGAATTGCCCTGCAATCTCGGCTACGGCTTGCATGCGCGCATCCAGCGAGGGCAACT
>JBKBSI010000039.1:0-21153 GCA_046291745.1 Pseudomonas sp.
ATGAAGGACGAGGCCACGCAGATGATCCTGCAAGGCACCCAACTGGAAATTGAATACGCCCGCGACACCATGCCCCGCGGCGTACTCGGCATGAACGCCGCGATGATGGAGGACTACCTCAAATTCATCGCCAACCGCCGCCTGACCCAGATCGGCCTGAAGGAAGAATACCCAGGCACGGTCAACCCCTTCCCGTGGATGAGCGAAATCATGGATTTGAAGAAGGAGAAGAACTTCTTTGAAACGCGGGTGATTGAATATCAGACTGGCGGGGCGTTGAGCTGGGATTGATCGAACCGGGGCACGGTGTTGCCGTGCCCCACTCCCTAAAGCTTAACACAGGCAAAGAGCGCATTCCCGGAACGCCCATCCCATGGCAGGATGGACTGGTAATCATGCTCCAACACCTGCACCTCAAAGTACGGTTGCAGCAGCTCAATCAACTCGCCAAAGCTTACCGCCACCATCGCATGTTCGTCATGCCAAACCTGCTTTGCGTCAGCCGTGGTTTTCTCTATGCGCAGCCTCAAAGCCTGCCGCTCGCCCGCACCTGAATAACTCCAGCCAGAACTGAAGCTAAACAACGCATCCCCCTGCCTGACGTTGTGCGATACCCATGAGCCGTTATCGATCTTGTGCCTGTCGACCGCGTTGAAGCAAAACAGCCCGCCCGTCACCAGGGCAGCATGCGCACTGGCAATGCATGCCTTCAGGCGTTCAATGTCGGCGCTGTAATGGAGTGAATAGAGAAAGCAGGTAATCAGATCGACCGGCTGGCTCACGGTGAAGCCGCACATATCCTGCAGGGAAAACTGCGCCTCGGGGCAACGGGCAAGAGCCCGGTCCAGCATCGGCTGATTGATGTCCAGCCCGCTGCTTTGATAGCCCGCATCAAGAAAATAACGCATATGTGGCCCGGTCCCGCAGGCCAAATCCAGGTGCCTCTTGCCGCCGTTACCGAACAGTTGCTGCAGCCGCTGAACACACTGGCTTTGCGCCTCGTAGTCGATATCCGCACACATTAAATCGTAATAAGCCGACAGGTCGGTATATATGGCGTTGCTGGGCATGATGGCCTGAGGTTCGAGGTTGCGCGGTGGGAGGCGAATCATATATCGGAAATATGAAAATCGCCCACAACTGCGTGCGGGCAAGTCCATCTTTGATCAGAGAATTGCCCTGAAACAACTGTGAGCAAGCAACGAACAGGGGCTGCGTTATTCTGAGTAACATCACACAGACTTAGGTAGGAGCGGCCGCCTGGCCGCGAAGCTGAATGCACAGGCCCAGCCCCTTCACGGCGGGGTCGCCGCTCCCACCAAACCCTGCCGAGGGCATATGACCGCACCGCTCATTACCGCCAGAGCGACCGCCGCACTACAGAATCTGTTTATCGGTGACGCCCTGGCCATGCCGGTGCACTGGTACTACAGGGCCAGTGATATCGACATGGCATTTCCGGGTGGAATTAGAGGCTTCGAAGCCGCTCCCGCATTCCATCCCTCCTCCATCATGTCCCTGCACTCCACCAGCCAGGGTGGTCGCAAGAGCGTCGCTGGTCAGAGCCAGATCGATATTGTCGGCGGTCTGATTCTCAAGGGCAAAGCACAATACTGGGACAGCCCCAACGTGCATTACCACCAAGGCATGCGCGCTGGGGACAATACCCTCAACGCCTACTGCGCGCTGACCCTGATGCAGGTTATGAACCAGTCCGGCGGGCACTATGACCGCGACCGTTTCCTGCAGGCTTATCTCGAACTGATGACTGCAGACCAACCGGCCCACCCGGACACCTACGCCGAGTCCTATCACCGCGGCTTTTTCGCCAATCTGGCCAAGGGATTACCGCCGGAAAGGTGCGCTGCCGTCACCCACGACACGCCCTCCATCGGCGGCCTGGTCACCATCGCGCCATTGGCAATCAGCGAACGACTGCGCGGCACCACGCTGGAAAACACCCTCCAGCTTTGCCGCAGCCATCTGGCACTGACCCACCCGGACGACTCCCTGGCCAGGGTGTGCGATGCCTATGTCGAGCTGATTGATGCGCTGCTGTTTCGCGAGGACGATACCCCAGTGCAGGACATTCTACTCAATGCAGTCCGAGAACTACCCAGACGCGAACTGGTCACGTTGCTGGAGAGTAGCCGCCCTGACCGAGAAGTGATCGGCAGAGTCCTGTCCCCAGCCTGCTACATCAGCGATTCATGGCCTGCCGTGTTGTACCTGGCCTGCAAGTATCAGCAGAACTCTGTTAGAGCCTTGCAGGTAAACGCAGAAGTCGGTGGTGACAATGTGCATCGGGGATCCGTGCTGGGTGTTTTGCTGGGCCTCATCCATGGGGAGCCAGCCGGAAGTCTGTTTGATCAGCTAACTGAGCATGACTCAATCAATCCAGCTATCAACCAGTTATCCCGCGCCTGCCAAGCTAGCCCGGCATCCCTGCCCCCGCGGTGAAATAGAATCCCAAGCCAGCAGGCCCCACTATGACTATTGCCAGAAGGCCGAGAAGGAATCGCTCCTTGACGTTGGAAAACCAAGCCACCTGCAAACAATAATGCAGGGCTATCAACATCGGCCCAAGGAACACCAGCAACCATGCCGGGAGGCGCATCTCGTTGGTCCAGGTAGCGCTCCCCACGTAAATAAACGCAGCCACCATCGGCAAGATGGCGAGCAGACCGAACATAAGCAGAATCGAGATAATTATCCGCAAGCGCGGCCCAGTAAAGGATGGCCTGTAAACAGTCGCCAGAATCAGCCCAATCGTGCCCAGCCATGGCAGCAGAATGAACGGCTGCCCATAGCTTTCACCACCAATACCCGCCAGAAAAAACACACTCAGCGAAGCCATCACCAGGGCAGGCAGGACGCCCGCGCATACATACAAAACCGCCCGCAGTGCGCGCAATAGCGCGTCTTTGGATCCCATCAGGCAAGCCCGCCGTGTAGGGTCGATCTTTGCATCAGGTACATATTCCATCCGTGGTCATTGCGAAGTGAAATGCTTGCGCAATGGTAGCTTTTCCAGTGCTTCTGGTGAAAGCCCTGCCCGCGAACAAACCGAAGTGTAGAACTCTTAATTCTTCTCCCAACGAACAGTAGAGCTCACGGAGAAATTGGAGCCGTTCATTTCGTCTACCCTTTTGCATAACCGGCGGCGCTGCAGGTATGAAATACCCTGTTGGGTGTCCCAGGATGCGGGGGTCAATATCCAGTCCTCATGGTCAGTATTGATGCTGAAGCTTCGGCTGGCACTAACCGGCCGAGGCTCCGGCCCATACATGGCGATAAGCTCGATAGTCAGACACTCAAAGCGAATATCACCCCCTGGCTGGCTCCCTTGCACCGGAATCTCAGCTTGCCTGGCTATGCGCCGGACAACATCGTTGAAAGTACCGATATGCATAAACTCACCGGACAGGAGTGGACCTTGGCGAGTATTTTCGCGAATGCTCACCGGGGTTACCGCCACATCCTGCCAGTTGCCATCCTTATCTTCACGTTTCTCCGTGGGGGCACGCTCAAAATCGGTGACATCCATGGTGACATTGCCCAACGAGGTTTTCAGCGTGGCGAGGATGTAGTCCACATAGATTGCCTCCTGACTCATATTGCTGATGATGCACAGCGCGTCCAGGTTCTTTTCCTTACCCCGATTGATAATCAACCGAGGCGTGCGCTGCCGCCGAAATCCGAAATACAGTAACTGCGCGTATATCACCCAGACCAGCAGCGTGGCGATGCTGATGCATACACTCAATAACGCCTGGTTTGCTTCAATCCAGTCAATCATGGTGTTAACAGAAACTCCTCTTGTAACAAGAATAAATGGGCACTGGTGCCGTCCGCGTGTGACAACGTGAATGCCAATTCGATGCACAAGATGTTTCATACTCAGGCCAAAGCAATAACCAACCCCTTCGCGGCGAGGCCGCCGCTCCCCCAGACCGGTGCCAACCGACGGTATGGTTGGCGCGGCGGCCCCGCCGCGAAGCAGAATCCGCTCCCCCCCGCAAGCAACCACACTAATTAGTCCAAGACCCGGCCATGCCCAGCGGATAACTGCTAACCTGTGCCGCTGCAAAGCGATAGAGCATAAGAGAGCCAAGATGTCCCAACATGCCAACCGCCCGAACATGGTAATCACCGTACTCTGCGGCACCCTTACGTCCCTGGTTGTGATCGGCTTCGCCCGCCTGGCCTACGGCATCATCCTGCCTGCCATGCGCGCGGACCTGGGGTTGACCTACCAAGAGGCTGGCATTCTCAGCACGGTTACCGCCCTGTGTTATGTCTGCTTTGTGCTGGCTGGCGGCCTGGCAGCGGCGCGCTGGGGTGCCAAGACCTCCATCATGTTTGGCATGCTTACGGTGGCGGTCGGGTTTGTCGGCTTGGCCTTTGCCGTGAACTTCTGGCTGGTGATGGCTTTGATGGGCTTGCTGGGCTTTGGTACCGCCTTTGTGTTTGCACCAATGGTCGCCCTGCTAGCGACCTGGTTTCCGGATAAACGTGGCCTGGTGATCGGCTGCATGACCAGCGGTGTGGGTATGGGCGTGCTGGTATCGGGCGTTCTGGTGCCTTATCTGTTTACCCAGTTCGGAGAGCATGGCTGGCGGGTCAGTTGGGGCGTATTTGCTGGCGCCGCGCTCTTTGTGGCCGTGATGATCGGCCTGTTCGTGCGCAACCCACCAAGGGCTACAACCAACGCCGCTGGCGACCTGCCGTCGGACCAGAAGTGGCTGATCTACCGTAATCCACGGGTACTGATCGTAGCCACCACCTACGGCATCATCGGCCTGAGCTATATCGTTCAGACGGTGTTCATGGTCAGTTTCATGGTCGAATCCGGCCACAGCGAAGCCGTAGCAGGACGCTATATGGCGATGATGGGCCTGATGTCCATTGCCGCTGGCCCGCTATGGGGTTGGGTGTCTGATTTTTGGGGCCGGGGCAACGCCCTGGCCCTGTGCATTTTCGTGGTGATCATAGCCATGGTGTTGCCGCTGATTGAGCAGACCCTGCCCTACTTCTTCTTCCACTTCCTGGTGATGGGCGCTTCGGTCAATGGCTTGTTTGCGATGATTCAGACCAGCGCTACGGATCAGGTTGCGCCCCGCTACATCCCCATCGCCTTCAGTTTCGCGACTCTGTTCTTCGCCTTCGGCCAGTTCCTCGGCCCAGCCATTGCCGGCTGGCTGATCGAAACCACTGGCGGCTTTACCGTCGCGTTCAGCTTTACCGTCCTGGTGCTGTCAGTGGGCTTTGGCCTGACGCTGCTGATTCGCCGCTTTCCCAAGGAATGGGCGATCGGGGAGTCAGGGGCAGTGTCGACCCCGTCTTCTGAAGACCAGAAAGGAGCAAAGTGAGGGAGCCAGGCTCCCTGCCTTTAGGTTTTTGAAACCTTCCCGCACGCCTTGCACTTGATTCCGTTCCTGACCGGGAACAGCGGGAAGTTGATTCCCAGAAACACCAAGAATGCCCAGCGGCGACCAATCTGATGGTACTCCGTATCGTCACTGCCGCAGTGCGGGCATAACTGTTCATCGGCCCCAACCAGCTCCAGCAGATCTTCCTCACGGTCCTCGTTCAGAACTCGCATTGCTGCTTCCGCATAGGGCTCAGGCACCTGCAGTCTCACGCCACCCATCGCGTTGGAATACAGCCACTGCATATTGATCGTATGCTCATCGGCGATAAACGCAGGTATCCCTTCGGCATCGAGTCGGGATTTGGCTATGTGGGCCTCGTAGGGAAGGCTGTAGCGCGAGATGGTGATCAACATAGAGGGCATAGGCAGCAAGCAGCTGCATCCTGTCAGATAGCGCGTGGTGCAGGGTCAGCTCCGGCCTCCAACTGCTTTAGTCAGCGAGCCGTAGGGGACGATTCCCTTCGAATGTACCATCAGGCAGAATTCTGATCACTATGGCGTTGCTCATTTCCTATGAGGCTCACACCAACCGGGACTGTGGCATGCCCGCCCGGGCTCTAACGCGGACGGGCGCTTCTCCCCTGTTCGCCAGACAGGGAAGAGCGCCCTGAGGCTCGGCTGCGGTTTTTAACAGCTCCTAACTTAGAACAACAACTGGGCTCCAACCGCGTAACCCGACTGATCACCGTCGTCGTGGGCGGCCCGGGCGGTGGCTTCAGCGAAGACGCCAAAGTTAGCACTAACGGCTAACTGGGCACCGACCTTGGCCTGGGCGAAATGCTTGTCCGCGCGGGGCAAGCCGCTGGTAGCACGCACCTGGCCATCACCACGGCTCACAAACTGGAAGCTATCGCTCAGGCCATCGCCCAACTCCTCCACCCATACCAAACTGGCATAGGGCTGCAGCAGCATGCCCTTGCTCAAAGCCATAGCGCCAAAAGCGCGAACGCCAAGGCTCAGTTCAATGGAGTCGAACTTTTCACTACTGTAGTCCAACGCGGTGCGCAGATCGCCCTTCTCACTGAAACTGTCTACGGAATAACGCGTGTAGTCTGCACCCAGCATCGGCCCGATTCTGACCTGCCCAAGATTGAAATCGTAACCACCGAGCAGGCGGGCGCCATAGAAGCTGGCGTCGGTCTCGCCATCAATGCGCTGGCTCAACAACACCGGGCCACCGTCAGCCTGAATATGCAGCGCACGGGAGGATTCAAGATTGCTGCGGCCCGCACTCAGTTCAGCATTCAACCAGGTCGGCCCGCCGTCATGGAGTTGTGCGTAAATACCGGCCTGCCAGGTTTTGTTTTGCAGGTCACCACCGTAGTCACGCTCGTCCTTGGCGCGCTGGTAGCTGAGGCTCACCCCCAGGTTCAGGGCATCGGTAAACTGATAGTCACCCAATATATAAGCGGCGGCGTGACGCCCGCGTTCGATGACGCTTTGATCAAAGCCACCATTGGGTTGCACTTCACCTTCAATGCCAATGGCGCCATCAAAGCTGCCGACCTCGCGAGCACCGCCCAATAGGCTGAGCCAGCGCCGATCATGCAACTGGGTCAGGGTTTGATTCTGGCGGACCAGGTTGTCCTGCATACCCCGGGCAAGGCTCGCACCAGACTGGGCTGAATAGCGCAGGTCGGTATTGGTGGCTTCGAGCACCAGGCGCGTAATCAAACGTGAATAATCACGCAGGCGCTGGGCAATGTGCTCCTCACCCAGTACGCCGGTAAGAAATTCCGCATTATCCACCGCAGGGTTATGCCAGGTACGGCCACCGGGCACCGCAGGGTTGGTGGTCTGGTCGTAACCATCCAGATCGCCGATATCCCAGTTGGTTGATTCGAAATACAGCACCGGAATATCCAGGGCTTCATTGAAGCTGTCACCGTCACTGCAACAACCGGTGCCTATGGGATAGCCCGCATTCAAACCGGGGTTGGTAAACAGGTCGATTCCCAACTCGGAGGCAATACGGAAAACATGCTCACGCAGCGAAGCCAGTTCAGGGTTGCCGACACTGTTGGTGCCCGCATGGGCATACATCATGTCGCCGGTGATCAGGCTGTCGATATTGATCATGCCGGTCAAGTTATCGCGGGCTTGCTGGTCCAGGGAGGCCACATAGGCCCGCGAGCCGCGCAAGCCCTCCTCCTCCGCCCCAAAGCCGATAAAGGTCACACCGTCTTCAAAGTCGAGGCCGCTGAGATTACGTGCAATCTCAGTCAGCACCCCAGCGCCAGAGGCGTTGTCATCAAGCCCTTCCAGGGTTGGACGGTTGAAAGACGTGTCAAAGTGCGCACCTATCACCAGGTTACGGCCCGTGACACCGGACGCTTCAGCTATCACGTTCTCGGAACTGCGCTGCGTACCAGCGGCAGTCCACGTGAACGCCTGACGCGAGGTCGTATACCCCAGTGCCATGCGTTCTTCCATCAGATTGGCGGCACCGTCGAAATTGGCTGTGCCACGATAGCGACCGGGATAGTCGGTAATAAGGGTAAAGGTCGTTTCAGAAGCATACTCGCCATACTGATAAGCAAAAACCGGCAAAGACAGCACACCACTAGCGATACTGATCGCGACTACGAGGGGCTTTATCACAATGCACTTCCTTAATGGATGAGAGACTCCCGAACCCAGAGCAAGAAGCGAGCCGTCCTCATGCCAGCAGCGTCAACAGGGCGCGCGGCTAAACGAGAGTGTCTCAAGTCTGTAAAAATGCCGAGAATGAGACAATACAAGCAGAAGAATAAGGTGCATCACCCGACCAACTGCACACCAATAGAGCACACTGAAAACGCTCTATTCCGCAGCATACGAGCCTAGCGTTGTTATATATTGCCGAGTTCAAGGTAGCAGAAACGATGGCAAGGAAAAGTGACCGATAGCAAGGAAAGAGCAAGAAAAGCTGACAGAGCTGATACACCAATATCAACACCCTCTATGCCACCCCCTGCGCACCCCCGAAGCCGAACAGATGCTCGCCGAAGCGCTCTAAAAATCACAGTATATGGTGTAAATTCAGCCACCTAGTGGTGGATTTTACACCATGAATGCTACGCCAGATTCGTGATTTTGCACTGGATGCTTTGAGCGATTCCCCGGTCGTGCTTATCAACGGTGCCCGCCAAACAGGGAAGAGCAGCGCGCGCCAGAGATCTTTCTGGCAATCAAGGCAGCGGTAGACAAGCAACGGACAGCCGGACGATTTTTATTAACTGGCTCGGCCAACGTACTTCTGCTGCCAAAAATGGCTGATTCGTTAGCAGGGCGCATGGAAATACTTGAGCTTTGGCCCTTGGCCCAATGCGAAATCGCTCAGCAACCCTATAGCTTGATCGATAACCTGTTTGCAGGAAATTTTGGCGAAAGCTATCCGTTTGAGCGCAACGATTTCATTGCCCGTCTGGTGGCGGGCGGCTACCCCGAAACCTTTTCGCGTAAGAGTGAGCGCCGCCGTGAAGCCTGGTTTGACAGCTATATAGCGACTATTCTGCAGCGGGACGTGCGCGATCCGGCCCAGATCGATGGATTGACAGAGTTACCAAAGCTGATTCAGCTGCTGGCGGCACGCAGCGGTGGATTGCTCAATGCTGCCGAGCTATCACGCACGGCTGGCATACCGCAGACCACTCTCAGACGATACCTCACCCTGTTGGAAACCCTGTTCCTGATTCGCCTTGTGCCAGCCTGGTCATCGAATCTAGGCAAGCGGCTACAAAAATCGCCCAAACTGTTTCTGTCAGATTATGGCTTGATGGCCCATCTGCAGGGGCTGAGCGAGTCCCGCGTACAAGCCGGGCATGGCTTACCGGGCGATCTGGTTGAGGCTTTTGTGCATGCTGAACTGGCCAAACATCAAACCTGGGCCGAGAAGCGCACTTCCCTGATGCACTACCGCACCACCACAGGAATAGAAGTGGATTTCCTTCTGGAAAATCGCCGTGGCGAGCTGCTGGGCATCGAAGTGAAGGCTGCCTCTACCGTTACGCCCAAAGACTTCAACGGCCTACATCACCTGCGAGCGACTACCCCCAAACAGTTTAAACGGGGCATCCTGCTCTACACCGGGGAACAGGTCGTCCGTTTCGATGAGCAATTGATTGCTGTACCTATTGCGATGATGTGGGCAGGCTGAGTTGACCCGAGCTGCCGTGGAGGCAACTACCGAGGAATCCTCAGCATTTCCCCGCGATGCGACGGCTCCAGCAGCTTGCGAGGTCGAATCGGTTATCAGATAGCGAAACAACCAATCCCCGCCAGCCCCCCCGCGTTATTCATCCCATGAATCAGATATTTTCTCCAGCCTGATGGTAGACCCGCTTTCTTGACACTGACAGAGCATCGACCGTAGTTTGAATTTGTTAGTTGTCAGTGAAAAGCAGGGACGAGCAATCACGATAAAAATAAAAGATCGGAGAAGCTCATGAAGATCGAATCGCTGAAGCGCCTGTTGGGTGCAAGCCTGTCGCTTGCCGCTGCACTGGCGATCTGCAGCACCAGCCTGGCCCATGCAGACGCCTACGACATGCCGCACCTGCTGGTAATCGGTACCCCCGGCACCTCCAGCGGCAGCTTTGCCTCGACCAACGGTTGGGGGCCTCGCCTGCAGAATGACCTGGGCACCAATGTCCGCGTTGTGCCAGAAGACAGCGAAGTCCAGCGGCATCGGCGCCTTACCGAGCGGCGCGATCTGGTGCTCAGTTCCGTCTCCGCCGCAGAACTGCGCTTTCAAATCCAGGGCATTGGCCACTACGCCACCCTGCCGCCCGTCCCGCAGCGCATCATCTGGCATCACAACGATACCCCCTGGACCTTCGTCGTCGCTGGCGAATCTGACCTGTACACCATGGACGACCTCAATAGAGATGGACTCAAGGTTGCCCAGGGGCAGTTCTCGATCCCGATGATGATCACCGTCAGGGATGGACTGCCCGCTTTCCTGGGCCTGACACCAGAAGAAGGTGCAGCACGCTTCGACTATGTCGCGGCGAGCAGCTATGTCGAAAACTGCCGTGCCGTGGTTGAGGGCCGGGCTGATGTTGCTTACTGTGCGTCCGTCAGCTCGGTACTGGCCGAGATGGAGGGCGCGCCCGGTGGTATTCGCTGGCTATCCATGGATCTGGATAACGAAGCGGGATGGCAAGGATTCCTTGAGCACAGCCCCATGGCCGTGCCCGGCCCCATCACCATGGGCGTTGCCACCGCCAGAGGCGTCGATGGTCTCGCCTCGAACTTCCTCTACGCCGCCCCGGCGGACCTCGACGAAGCCCTCGCTTACACCCTGGCCAAGTGGTTTCACCAGGCCTTTGATAGCTACAAGGGCTCCCACCCCCTGTCCACCCGGATGAGCCTGGAGGTGTTCCGGGACTACCTGGACCGCTCCCCTCTCCCCGTCCATGAAGGCACCGTCCGTTACCTGAAAGAGATAGGTGTCTGGACCGAGGAAGACGACCAATGGAACCAGGAGGCTATCGAGAAAATGGACAGTTGGATGGCCGCAAGGCAGGCGGCCCTGGCAGAGGCCAGGGCAAAGGGAATCCAGCCGAGCAGAAACAACGAAGCCTTTATGGCCATCGTGGAAAAGCACTCGCAAGGGCTGGAAGGCTTTCGTACTCGCCTTTAATAAACTAGCGCGTTATAGCCAGGGTCATCATTAAAAGGATCGCCATGAAAACCGACACCAATACCGCCGAGCAAGAGACACCGGGTAACGAAGTCACTCGGCTTGGTGCGGCCTATTCGTGGCAGAGCATTGCCTTTGTCGTGCTGAGCGTCTGCGGGCTGGTAACCGGGATAGCCTATATCTTCGGCCTGACCTGGGACGGTCGGCGCATGCTCGAAGGCGAGTACTACTGGATCTTTATCGGCTTCTTCGCCGCCGCAGCCTTTCTGGCGCTGCCCGCCAAGTCTGGTCAATCAAATGTGCCACTGTATGACGTGCTAGCAGCCGTGGTCATGTTGGCAGTGAGCTTTTACTTTGCCACCAACGCCTGGGAAATGGTCCAGGCTGGCTGGAGCAATCTGTATCTGGGCATTGTCGTCTGGTTGTTGATGATGGAGCTCGCTCGGCGCAGTGGCGGGCTGCCCTTCCTGCTGGTGGTGCTGCTGATCGGGCTTTACCCGCTGGTCGCCAACCATTTCCCCGGCCTGATCATGGGCGTGCCCTATCAGTTCAGCCACATGCTGGAGTCTTACATCTTCCGCGCCGAAGGCATGATGGGCATCACCACCAAGATCGTTGCCGAGATCATTCTCGGGTTTCTGGTGTTTGCCGGGATTCTGCTGGCGACCGGAGCGGGCACTTTCTTCATCGACCTGGCCAATGCCAGTTTCGGCCGTTATCGCGGCGGCCCGGCCAAGGTCGCTGTGGTGGCCAGCGCCTTTATGGGCAGCCTGTCCGGCTCGATCTTTTCCAATATCGCCGGTACCGGTTCCATCACCATCCCGACCATGAAGAAGGCTGGCTATCCGCCCCACTACGCCGGTGCCATCGAGGCCTGCGCCTCCACCGGCGGTGTGGTCATGCCACCGGTAATGGGCGCCATTGCCTTTGTCATGGCCATCACTATCGGCGTGGACTACGCCGTGATCATGATCGCCGCCATCCTGCCGTCACTGCTGTTCTACTTCGGCCTGATCCTGCAAGTCGATGCCTACGCCGCCCGCACCGGTATCAAGGGCATGGCGAAGGAAGACCTGCCCTCCACGCGCAAAGTGCTGCTGAGCGGCTGGCCCTTCCTGTTCGTGATGCTGTTTCTGATGTGGGGGCTGCTGTATATGCGCTGGGAATACTACACGCCCTGGTACGCCTGCATACTGATGATCGGGCTGTCGTTCCTGCGCAAGGAGACCCGCCTGACACCCGCCCGCCTGTTCAGCGCGATACGGCAGATTGGCGTACTCGTGACCCAGACCGCCGCCATCATCCTGCCTATCGCCTTTGTGGTCAGTGCCTTGACCATTACCGGCGTAACCGGCTCGGTGACATCAGGTCTGGTGGGCCTGGGCGGCGACAACGTGTTTCTGGTGATACTCTTCGGCATCATCGCCTGCTTTATCATGGGCATGGCAGGCCTGGCCATCGTGGCCTATATCTTTCTGGCCGTCACACTGGCCCCAGCGATCATTGAAGTCGGCGGGCTGAACACCATTGCCGTGCACTTCTTTATCGTCTACTACGCCATGCTCTCGGCAATCACCCCGCCGGTCGGCGCTGCCGCCTTCCTGGCGGGCACCATAGCCGGGGCCAAGCCGATGAAAACCTCATTCACCGCCATGCGCCTGGGCATTGTCATCTACTTCGTTCCACTGTTCTTCCTGTTCCAACCAGCGCTGGTACTGCAAGGTGACCTGACACCACTGATTTACGTGCTGCCCTCGATTATCGCCGGCATCATGCTGATCTCCGGTGGGCTGGAGGGTTATCTGTTGGGCGCTGGCCTGGTGAAGCGCTGGCAACGACTGCCGATGGTCGCAGCAGGCTTTGCCTTCAGCTTCCCGGGGCTGATGACCACCCTGATCGGCGGCCTGGCATCGGCCGTACTGGTCGCGATGGTGTGGCATCAGAACCGGGTCAAGCCAGGCCTGGCATGACGACTGAACAAACATGAGGTGAGCATGAGCACACTGCGAAGCGACTTTGAAGCGGCCGTGTTGACAGACCAGGAGCATTTATCCGATTGGCACCTGATCACACAGCAAACGGTAGATGAGTACGCAGCACTCACCGGCGACGGTGAAGGCGAATGGGTCCATCTGGACCCGCAACGCGCCGCCCAGGAACCCGGCTACGGCGGCACCATCGTTCAAGGATTCTTGCAGGTCTCGCACCTGATCAAGCTGCACGCCGAGGCCATGAAAGCCCGGCCAGCCATCGACAAGAACTTTGCCCTCAACTACGGTTTTGATCGGCTGCGATTTGTTGGTCAGATGCCGGTGGGGGCGAAGTTTCGGGCGCGTGTGGGGGCACGCGAGATGGTGCAAAAGCCCAACGGGGCCTGTTTGTTGAAGCAGGAGATCAGGCTGGAGCTGGAGGATGGGCGCCCGACACTGGTGGCTGAGTGGTTGTCTTATCTGGATGCGCGGGCGTTTGGTGAGGGTTGACTGCTGATCCATACATCTTAGATAAGTAAACTCACCCTCAACCTACCGCCATAACGGACCCAAGGAAACACCCCCATGATCACCCTACACCACCTGAACCAATCCCGATCCAAGCGCATCATCTGGATGTTGGAGGAACTCGGCGTCGATTATCAGTTGGTCACTTACCAGCGCGACCCTGTCACCCGCCGCGCGCCAGCCGCGCTCAAGGCCATCAACCCGCTGGGCAGATCACCGGTGATTGAGGATGACGGTCTGGTGATCTGCGAATCCGGCGCCATCATCGACTACCTGGTCAGCAGCTACGGCGCCGAGACCTTCGCACCGCCAGCGCACACACCCGCGCACGCCCGCTATGTGCAATGGCTGCATTTTGCTGAAGGCACCGCCGCCTTCCCGCTGATCGCTCTGTATCTGTTGAGTGCAGACAACAGCCAGAAATGCTTTCTGGGCGGTTTTGCCCATGAACAGATGACCGATGTAGTCACGCTCGCAAACAACGAACTGGCCGACAAGACCTATCTGATGGGTGACCAGTTTACCGGCGCCGACGTGCTCAACTCCTTTGTGTTCGAGAAGATCAGTGAGACCCGTGGACTGAGTGAGTACCCGCATCTTGCCGCCTATATGCAGCGGATTCTGGTGCGGCCAGCGGCGCAGAAAGCCGAGGCTTTGGAGCGGGAGCATGATCAGGAGAAACGCTGAGCAGGGCAAACAATCAAATCTGGCCTCAGCTCCGTGAAAAGTAATTCAGGTTCCCCGGTTGAAACAAACATCGTCACTAAGGCTGCATCCAGCTAGCGACAGCGGGCAGATACCAGCTAGAATCATTACCTGCGGGCCGGCAATGGCTCGGTACTCCAGGTCCTTGGGGGCCTGGTCTCTATCTAGGAGTTTTCATGAAGATTCGCTCTGTAATCCTTGCTGCTGGTTTGATTGGTTTCTCTGCGATGGCTTCCGCCTCCAGCTTTATTGGTACCACCAACGCGATCGGCAACATTCTGGTCAATATGGCTGAAGCCTTGGGTGACAGCACCGCCGCCACCTTTGGTTCGAACAAGCTCGTGTTGGATGCCAGGGATGACGCGGCCAGCTTCGTCGGCAGTGATGGTCAAGTACGCGGCGTTAACCTGGAAGCAGCCCTGGGCGTGATTCGTCACCAGATGCCAGAACTGGAAGCTACGGATATGCAACTGGCAGAAGCTATTCTGGCTCTGTGACTGCAGCCCTGAACGTCCCGTCTTATCAGGGCGCTCTGTCCATTGCGCGTTGACGAACGCCCCGCTCTTGAGCGGGGCGTTGCCGTTCTGGCGGCTGCCCTGGCTCTGACCTTGTCGCTCTGGGCTCCCTCTGCTCAGTCAGCCTTGACCGTGAAACTGGATCAGACCGGCTTGAGTAATGAGCAGCGCCAGGCCAGCCAGCAGTCGCTGGATGCCGCGCTCGATGCCTTGCCTCCCCGACTTACCCAGCACCTGGACCGTGAGATTGTTGTACGTTGGTCTCCCAGGCTGCCGGACAGCGTCATGGGCCGAGCCAGCCATGATAGTCAAATACGCCTTAATCAGCGTTGGCTCAATGCCCTGGTGCGCGGCGATGATCAAACCCTGCCCGCTGGACGGCAGCACGCTACGCTGCAACGGGAGTTGCAAGCCACACTGATACACGAGCTTGCACATTTCTACGACAATGGCCGGTTTTGGTCCGCTGACAAGCGTGGGCTGATACGCTCATGTACTCGGCAGCACAACAGCCTTGGCCCGGTTGGCCAGCCTGCGAAATGCCTTGGCCAGTCGCAGCGACGCTTTACCCTGAGCGACGACCCCAGATTGCTTGAACTCGCAGGCTGGCCCGCACGCATCGGCGGCCGTGGCGAGGTGGAGCAGCACAATCATCAATACCTGCGCACGCCGGATGCCTATGAATTGAGCAACCCGCGCGAGTTTGTTGCCGTCAATCTCGAGTACTTCCTGCTCGACCCCGCATACCGATGCCGGCGGCCGGGGTTGCACACCTATTTTTCCGAGCACTTTGGCTGGGCACCCAGCGCGGTGGCCGAGTGTGCGCCGGGCCTTCCTTATATCAATGGTGGGCTGGATCTTGATCGACAGGTGTTGGGCCAGCTTGACGAAGAGCGTATCTACCAGGTGCATTACCTGCTGGCCGAGCCGGATGGCGCACTGGTCAGCCGCTGGGGTCACAGCATGCTGCGGGTTGTTATCTGTGCACCCGGTCGGCCGTTGGGGTCTGAGTGCCTGATGGACCTGGAGCATCACCTGGTGTTGTCGTTCCGCGCCTTCGTCGAGGACCTCCAGATATCCAGTTGGGACGGACTGACCGGCGTCTATCCGTCACGCTTGTTCATGCTGCCGCTGAGTCAGGTTGTGGATGAATACACCAAAGTCGAGTTCAGATCGCTGCAATCGGTGCCACTGAACCTGAGCACTGAAGAGCAGATCAGTCTGGTGCGCCGCGCCGCCGAGATGCATTGGAACTACGACGGCACCTACTACTTCGTCAGCAACAACTGTGCGGTTGAAACCCTCAAGCTGTTACGCAGCGGTACTGACCGACCCGATATTCGCCGTATGGAAACGATCACACCAACCGGGCTGAAGGCGCTGCTCAAGCACGCCAACCTGCTTGACGAGTCGGTCTTGCAGGATCAATCCGAAGCGATGCGACAGGGCTACTATTTCGACTCCTACCGTGAACGCTATCAATTGATGTTCAACGTGGCACGCGAGCGTCTGAACTTGCCACAGCAGAACGTAGAGGAATGGCTGGCACTGGCGCCTCAGGCACGCAGTGACTGGTTCGAACGAGCCGACTATCGCGTTGCCGCGGCCCTGCTGCTGCTTGAGCAGGCAGCATTGAGACGCCAGATTGTTTTGATTCAGCATGAACTCAAGAACCGCTACGTATCCGGGCGGCGCATGGACGACACAACCCTGAACGAAACCGGCGAACTGATGAGCCAGCTACTGCGCGAAAGCGGCTTTCTCAGCCGTCCCGCAGAACTCTTGCAAACAGGCTACGGCCTGCCACAGAGCGAAGAGAGACAACAACTCAAGCAGCTCACTGATGAGCGCCAGCAGGGGCTGCACGGGCTGGCCGTGTTGGTGGATGAACGAGCCCTTGAGATGATCAGCGCTGAGCATCGCCAGGCGGTGGAAGCCAATCAACACAATATCACCGCACTGGGTGTGCGGCTGCGACAGTTGCACCGCGAGTCTGGTGGGTTTGTGTTGCCTTGAGTTGGAGCTCAGGCACTCTCTAAAAAGCAGCGGACTTAGGTCAGGCTGTGCCGTTGCCTGCGACGAAACGGACAAAACACAAAATCCCGCTCATCTTGCGGTTTTTCTGGTGAGGATTGAGATTCCAGCTGCTCAATCAGCTTCGACAAGCCAGTCCCAGCGTTGAGCCTGAAAGTAATAGCAAAAAGGAATCAGATCACAAATCGACCAACCCGGTTTGACTTGCCGTGACCCAGGTGGTCAACTCCTCTGCCTTATAGGTGCCCTCCCCCTATCAATGGAGCCTGTCGTTTCAAGGATGAATACCACCAAAGACAAGGCAGCCTGGTTCCAAGGCCTGTCTGCTCAACGCCAACACAATGCCAAGCTGGTAAAGCGTATCAACCTGGCTCAGTACCGCCTGCAGGAAGCTTCCAGCCCGGAGGATGTTCTGCTGGTCGTCCGTCTGTTTCTGGACTTTGAATCACCCGTGGCGTTCAAGAAGACCAATGCCTACCTCAGCATCGCACTCGGCGTGGCGATGTTCCTGGGTATGGTGGGGCAGGCGCTGTTCGGCATCCTGGGGCTTTTTGGCTGGCTGCACGGTTTTATTGCCGCAGTGGAAGCCCCCGTTAAGACCTTACTGATGCTGGCTGGCATCGCTATCGTATTCATCAATTTCGAACGACTGAAAAAGCGCAAAAAAGCTATCGAAACCCTCTCCGACAGTCTGAAAACCAAGTACGCCTATTTCACCCTGGGCCTGACGCTCACCCCGGTACGGGATGATTTCACGCTGATGGCCAAGCACTTCAGCGAGTTTCGGCGCCGCATGACGCACCAATGGACACAGCGCAAAGTCATGGGGCACTACCAAGGTGATACCCACGCCTTTCCTTTCACTTACTACCAATACAAGTTCGTAGTCCGGGAGTCTAGGCAGGGCCGCAAGCACGATGTCGACGTTATCTATACGCGCTGCGCCCTGGTGGTTGACTTCCCCTGGATCAGCGACGTGATTGTCGAAGAGCAAGTGCGCCGCAAGGGCGGCTTTCGCTATACATACCAACTGTTGGGCCCAACCAGGGAAGACGACAGTAACGCGCACCTGATCAAATGGTACCAGGAGTTCGAGACCGCCTCATCGGCCTTCAACAATCGCTTCAAGGTCAGGGGCAAATCCAAGGTCCATTGCGCACGCTTCGTCAAACCCATAACGC
This sequence comes from Pseudomonas sp., assembly GCA_046291745.1. Lineage (GTDB taxonomy): Bacteria > Pseudomonadota > Gammaproteobacteria > Pseudomonadales > Pseudomonadaceae > Halopseudomonas. The sequence continues at coordinate 17,994 of JBKBSI010000039.1, forward strand.
TGGTGAGCCTGCTGGACATCAGTCATCTGCGGGAGATGAACATTGAGCTGGCCGATCAACGCATGTGCCTGAGCTTCGACAGCCCGAACGGCCTGGTCTTTACCAGCAATGCTTCACTGCACAATCCTCAGGCGCTACTGAAAGAAATGCAGCAAGGCTACAGCATGCCAGGTCTTGATCGGACCCTGGCACTGATTCATACCCTTGCGACCCAGCACGACAACAATTTCGAATCAATCAACGCCGCTGCGCCGGCTTAATGAGGTACCCATGGACATTCTTGCTGTCATTATCCTGTTGCTTGTCATTGTTGGCGCTATTGTTGCCGTCTCGACCTACAACAGCATCATTGCCTGCGCCAACGGCGCTCAACGGGCCTGGGCCGACGTACTGACCTACGAACGGCAAAAGACCCGTACCCTGGAAGACCTTACCAAGCAGGCCGACGGCTTCAAGGAACACGAGAAGCAATTGATGATGGACCTGACCAGCCTGCGTGAAGCTGTCGCGCAACTGCCAGCCACACCCAACGGCGATGCACTGAAGCCGGTAGAAAGCAACTCGCAAAAGGTCTTTGACCGGATCAAGCTGGCAGTAGAGGCCTACCCCGAACTGAGCTCATCCGGCATTGTGGCGAGCTTGATGAAGGAAATTGCAGAACAGCAGGCCAACGTCGGCGCGGCGATCAGTGTCTTCAATGGGGAAGTCGAGCGGTTCAACAACAGCATCCAGTTCTTCGTCGGCTCGCAGATCAATAACATGCTGCTGCACCATCAACGGATCATCCCCTTCAGCGACAGCGAGGCATCCAGCAGCTTCGAGTACCAACCCAACTTTTCATAGGGATGGCCTGCCAAAGCCACCGGCCAATGAAAAATAAATCTGAACTGACCCCGATATCACAATATCAAGGACGATATGAATCATGACCATTGACCAAACTACTGGCCTGACCCAACGCGGCTTTCATTTCTCAGGCTTTTCCGCCCTGGCCATAGTCACGCTTCTTGCGACGGGCTGCGCCGCAACGCCCCCAGTACCCTATACGGAACCTTCTGCAGCAACGCCCACCGCTAATGTTCGTTTGATCACCAATGGCCAGGTCAGAGGAGCAGTCTTCTCAGCTTGCCCTGTTAATGGCACGCTGATGGCGGAAGCAGGACGTTTCAAGAACGATAGGGCGAGCATCAACTTCCCGCAGTATCCCGTTACGCCAACCTCGTTGAATATGCCCCCCAGGGCCACACCGACTTTGCTTGAGTACATGTCACCCACCAGAATGGCCAATGGGCCTTACCGCGAGGTAGTAACGGAATACAAAGTACCGGCAGGCAAGCCCTTTGCTTTTCATTTCTTTGGTGCAACGGCTGGAGGCTTCAGCAGCACCTACCTGGTTTGCCCCATGGCAACCGGCGTTTTTGAGTTTGTAGCGGGCGAAAACTACGAGGTGGGTATCGGCATGATCGCGCATACCGTAGAAGGCAAACAGCAGATAGGTTGCATTATGCGCGCTGTCCGCCTATTGAGCTTACCTGGAGCGGAGATATCGTTACCCTTCCCCGTCAGCCAAGTGATCTCCCCTGCCCCAAACTGCAAAAAATAAGTAGCAGCGGAGGCACCGGCTATCAACGGAAAAACCCAAACCGCCGCACGCACACATCCACATCAAAAGCCTCGCCAATGGCGATCACGGCCACACTGCGGATGGTCGCAGGGTCCAGCTCCAAGTCCGTGCGGTGGGGGCGCAACTGGGCATAGGGCACAATAAAACGCTTCCATTGCGGCGCTACCGCCAAGGTGGTGCGAAAGGATTGCCAGGGCTTGTTCAACTGGGTGGTTTTGACGTTCAGATTGTAGTCATGCGCCGCACCGCACAGCTCGATAAACAGGCCCGCATAGTCGGCGCAAGACCAGCTCGGCTCTATCTCCAGCTTCATCTGTATAAAACCGCCATTGTTCTCCAGGCTGGTGCGGCCAGACAGGCAGCTGCAGGGTGAGCCATGGCGCTCGCCCTGCTCCAATCCAGCGGTGGAAACGCCACCCATGACCTGGTCAGTGATGGCAGTCCAGGGGGATGGTGAATCCTTCCGTGCCAGATACACATCGACTAGCTGATCCGGCTGCACAGACGGACCTTCGACCTGCGGGTGTTGGTTCATAGACTTGGGACCTAATCCAGTATGGCTGGGGCAATGCGAGCTTAGCAGGAGTCGCTCCCCCGCTCCGCTTTATCGGGCCCAGCCACTTTACCCATCAGGTAGCGAAACAACCAAATCCCGCCCTCTCCACCACGACGGCGGCGTAAATAGTTCCAAGCGCGTTGGCCCAGCAAAGCAACCTGAACGAGTATGCAAGGACGGTGTCCAACCTTATGCCAGAAATAACTGTATGTCCGGCCCGGAAGCAGATGATGAGGTATGAATCAAATATGCTTGCGGCCGCTGTTCTGATCCGTCAGGCGAGACTTCCATTGGAGACTGATCATGAACAAGAACACCATCAAAAACCCCCTATCGCATTTCCGACTGCCCATGCTGGCGGCCGTAGCGCTGGGTGGCCTGCTGCTAGTCGGTTGTGCAGGTAACCCCCCAACAGCCCAGTTTGCCCTTACTGAATCGGCCGTGAACAGTGCCGTCAGTGCAGAAGCTACCGAGTATGCAGCGGTGGAGATGCGCAGCGCGCGGGAAAAGTGGAAACAGGCCGAAACAGCAATGCAGGAAAAGGACTATGACAAGGCGCGCCTGCTCGCCGAGCAGGCCGAGTGGGATGCGCGCGTTGCCGAGCGCAAGGCGCGGGCCGCCAAGACGCAAAAGGCCCTGGAGGACGCTAACCAAGGGATACAGGATCTGCGCAACGAAGGTATGCGCGGCGCCGAGTAATCACCACGTCCCCTTCCAATCGCCTTAACCCAAGGATTACCCACCATGAACAAACTCATTACCATTTCCACCGTGCTTGCCGCGGCCATCGGCCTGTCTGCTTGTGCTTCACAGCCCAACAGCAATCTGCAGCAGGCTCAGGCCCAATATGCCCAACTGCAAAGCGACCCCCGCGCGAGCCAAATGGCCGCGCTGGAGACCGAAGACGCTGGCGTAGCTGTGGATCGGGCCAGCCAGGCTTATGAGAAAGGTGACAAGAAGCGCGTAGACCAACTGGCCTA
>JBKBSI010000003.1:0-25476 GCA_046291745.1 Pseudomonas sp.
AGGGTCACACCTTGTCCTGGCTGGCGGTCAGTGGCGAACGCCAACCCATGGCGATGATGACCTTTGCCGACACCCTGAAGCCCGGCGCCCGGGAAACCATCGAGCAGTTGCGCACACTCGGCATCGATAGCTGGCTGATCAGTGGTGACAGCCAGGCAGCCGCGCAGTCCGTTGGCCGAGAGCTGGGTATTGAGCACGTCGAGGCGCAAGTGCTACCCGCAGACAAGGCAGCCCATGTTCAAGCATTGCGCGACAAGGGGCACGTAGTGGCCATGATCGGTGATGGCATCAATGACGCACCCGCATTGACCGCAGCGGATGTTGGCATGGCCATGGCCACAGGCACTGATATCGCCATGCACAGCGCCGGCATCACGCTGATGCGCGGCGATCCGCGACTAGTGCCGGCAGCGCTGGATATCTCCCGGCACACCTGGCGCAAGATCCGGCAGAATCTGTTCTGGGCCTTTGTTTACAACAGCTTGGGTATCCCCCTGGCCGCTGTGGGCCTGCTGAGCCCGATGATGGCCGGGGCAATGATGGCTGCCAGCAGCGTCAGCGTGGTTAGCAACGCCCTGTTACTCAAACGCTGGAGACCACCTTCCGCATGAATATCAGCCAGGCTGCCCGCGTCAGCGGGCTAACCCCACGCATGATCCGCCACTACGAACGCATCGGCCTGCTGCCCGGGGCCGACCGTGGGCCGTCGGGTTACCGTCGCTATAGTGAGCAGGATTTGCACAGCATGGGCTTTATCCAGCGTGCCCGGACCTTGGGTTTCAGCATTGAACAGGTCGCCCAACTGCTGGCGCTGTGGCAGGATCGTCAGCGCAGCAGCGCCGAGGTCAAGGTACTGGCTGAACAGCATTTGCGCGAACTGGAAGAAAAAATTGCCGGACTGCAGGCCATGTACAAAACACTGACCCACCTGACCCGGTGCTGCCACGGTGACGCGCGGCCAGATTGCCCGATACTCGAGGGCCTGGCCATTGAGGGACCAGACCTTAAAGCAGATTGAACAGGCTCAGGCCGCTAATTTTGACAAAGCTCTGCTGAGCCGCCTGCAGGACCACCGATTCAAGGCTCAGGCGGCTGAGCGCTTCGACTAAGTCAAGCTCGGACAGCTCGGCCTGAACACGCTGGTTGATCAACGTTACCTCGGCATTCTCGTCCAGGGTCGACTCAATAACGTTGAGCCGAGCACCAATGCTGGTCTGTACGCTAAGCACCGAGTTCATCGCGTTATCGATATTTTCCAAGCTGATAGCCAGCACATCACGACGCAGGAGCTTGTCGTCAGGGCCGTCGCTACCGCTCTCGAGGTTTTCGCGTAGCAGTGCAATAGTCTGCAAAATACTGCGTTTTTCTCTCGCCTCATCGGTCGCCACAGTGGCTCCGCGAGTTATCTGAAACTCGTCATTCTCCGCCAGCTCACCATCCAGCCTGACTACTACCCCGGCATAGCGAATCTGATAGCTCTGCTCCTCATTGGGCTCAATTGCTCCGGAGGCGAGTACTGTGAGCGGGTCAGCGATATCGTATATTTCGTAACTCTCGCCCCCCGCACCGATACGAATATTGATGCTGTCACTGGGATAGAACTGATTATCGTAAGCCCCCTTGTCCTCGACCACCCCCAGAGAAATGCGCGCGTCACCAGCCAGGGTGCTGGTCACCACCCGATTGACATTGGGCACGTCGACAAACAGGTTCTTGCCGTTGTCATTGATGGCGATCTGCTTGGAACCGGCGATCTGGATCGAGCGCTGACCGTCGTCGCCCTGGTAGACGTAATTACCGTCGGGCTCTTTGACAAAGGGCGGTGTCTGGCTCTGGAAGCCACCAAACAGATACTCGCCGCGGGCATTGCGGCTATTGAACAGATTGAAAAGCTCTTCCTCTCGCTCGACCAGCTCCTGTGCCAACGCCTGACGGTCACTGGCATTCAGCGCACCGTTGCCTGCTTCCAGGGTGATCTCCCGCACACGCTGCAGGGTATTGGTGACCGAGTTGAGAATCGCCTCTTCCTGGGTAAGGCTATTGGTTGCGGCGCTCAGGTTGGCCTTGTACTGCGCCAGGCGGCTAGCCTCTTGGTCCAGTTGCAGCAGCCTTACCGTGGCCACCGGATCGTCCGCCGGGGTCAGGATGCGATTTCCCGAGGTAACCTGTTCCTGAGTGCGGGTCACCTTGGCATAGTTACTCTGGATGCCCTGCACACCATTGTTGAACGTCTGAATCGTGGAAATACGCATGGCCGGTTACCTGTCAGCGAATACTGTTGATCAATGTATCAAACACCGAGCGTGCAATCTGAATCACCTGGGCCGAGGCGTTGTAATACTGTTCAAACCTGATCAGATTGGCCGCTTCCTCATCCAGGTTTACTGCTGATACCGAGTCACGGTTGTTGACCGCCTGCTTCAGTACTGCGCCACTGGCTTCACTGTCGGAGCGGGCCTGTGCGGTAAAGGTGGCAATGCGCTGTACCAGGTCGCCATAGCCATCAACAAAGGAAAAGCCCGCTGCAGCATTGGCCTGGCCGAGTACTGCCTTGTTTTGCAGCTCCGACAACACCAGGGCATTGCGGTTATCCGATTTGCCAGTACTAAAGCTGACCTCGAACTCGTCACCATCCAGTGGTGTGCCAGTCAGGCTCATGCTGAAAGTATAGCCATCTACTTCAAATTCCAGGGTGTTCTTCTGCCCCGGGGTGACAGCAATGGTTGCTGGGCTGACCACTGCACCATTGTCAGAAACCAGCGCCAGCTCCGGTGGCGGTTCAGAGTAGCTAAAGGTGACCGGCAAAAACGCCTGGAGGTCGGCCGGGTTAATCGGCTGAGGGCCATCGACCAATGTCGGCTGAGTGATCTTGCCAGTGCCGCGATTATCCAGGCTTGCCTCGCCCTGGGCCGGAGCAGCGAAAGCCAACTCCTCCGGCTGTCGCATCACCACTTCCATACCTCCCGCACTCGAGCGGGTAGGGGTCAGCAGAAAGCGGTCGCCCGCAGCGGTAGTGCCGCCCTGCAGGTTGATACTAAAGCCATCCAGCTCCGGTGGCGGCACACTGTTGATATCGAAGGTCTGGCTGACCTGGTTGTCAGAAACCCGGCGCACGCTGAACTCGGTAGCACTGGAGAACAGCACCTCGTAGTCCGATGTACTGAGCTCGGCGGTGTTGGTAATCAGAACATCCAGCCGGGCATTCGGATCCGAATTGGTCGGTCGCGCTTGGCTGCGCAGGTCAACCTGGTCGGGGCTGTTGATATCCTTGAACAGCTGCGCACCAGCCTGACCGTTGATATCCAGGCCCTGCCCCAACTGGTCGTTGAATTCGCTGGCGATCGACAACGCCAACCGCCCTACTGCGTTCATTGCCTGATCCAGCACATCACGACGGTAGCGCACCAGACCACCAAGCTCTCCACCGCTGACCAGGTTGGTAATATCCTGCTCTGAACCGCCGCTGACCAGAATAATCTCGGAGCGACCAGGGTCGGCACGGCCCTGCACCACCTTCAGTGAGGAAGCCTCTTTACCCACTACCAGAGGCTGGCCTGAACCGATAAAGACATTGATGCTGTTGTTGTCCTGCGGCACCACGGTTACACCGATCAGCTCGCTGAGTTGACGTACCGCTTCATCGCGGGCATCGAGCAGATCATTGGGCTGCGCACCGTTAGCCGCCGCACGACCTATTGAATCGTTGTATTGCGCAATAGAACCTGCCAGGCGGCTGACCTGAGCGGTCAGGGTGCCCATTTGCTGGTTGAGAAATTCGGTCTGGGTCGACAGCCGGTTCTGTACCGTATTGAAACGTGAGGCCAAACCCTCCGCCTCAGACAGGAACAGTTGCCTAGCCGGCAAGCTGGCGGGATCCTCAATCGCAGTCTGCAGTGCATCAAACACATTTTTCAGACCCGGAGTGATGCCGGTGGCGGTTCCGGACAGCAGCGTATTGAGCTCCTCCATCTGCGACTGAAAGGCATTCACCTCGGAGTTGACCGAGGTGCTGGTGCGCACCTGGTTAGTCAGGAACTGATTGTAGATACGCTGCACATCGACCACGCTGGTACCGTTGCCGATAAAACCGGCGCCGCTGAAGCTCGGCTCACGGGCAGCCTGTACAGCGGTTTGGCGACTATAACCGGGCGTATTGACGTTGGTAATATTCTGGCCGGTTATCGCCAGTTGCGTCTGACTGGCCCGCAGGCCGCTGAGACCAATATTGAACAGGTCAGCCATGCTTATACCCTACCCTTGTCGGTATCAACTTCGGACCGACTGGCCACCTGGCTGCTGCTCAGCAACTGCCGGGCTATCTGTGAAATCTTGCGCGCATATTGGGGGTCAGTGGCATAACCGGCCTGCTGCAATTCGCGGAAGAAAGTGTCGGGATTTTCGGTGCGCGTCAGCGCCTGCTGATAACGGCCGTTGTCATGCAGGAAATTTACGTAGTCATCAAAACTCTGTTCAAAGGACTCGTAACTGCGGAAACTCGCCCGCTCCTGGCCCTTCACGCCGTTACGATACTCGTGGGTCATAACGCTGGCGGATTCGCCCTGCCAGCCACCATGCGACTTGATGCCGAACAGGTTATGGCTGTTACCGCCATCCGCACGCTTGATGATCGACTTGCCCCAACCGGTTTCCAGAGCCGCCTGGGCGACCAGATAATGGGGATCAACCCCTAAACGCTCGGCAGCTTTTTCTGCCATCGGCAACATGGCACTGACAAACTCTGCAGGGCTATTGAAGCGCGACTGGCCTGGGGTGGCTGTCGCAGCGACATTCTGAGCTCGCACCGGCTGCCCATACTCAGCTGGGATCGACTGCGGGCGCGCGCTGGCCTGTAACGCACGCAGCGGTTGCCATGCCAGAGCAGGCTCACTGGCCGCAGGCTGGCTGTCGGCCTTGCTCAGACTGGCACTGAGCTCTGCCATCTGCTGCCCGGCATGCCCAAGGGAAAACGCCAGACGTCGACGTGCCAGCAACGCAGAATGATCTATGCCCTGAGCAGGCGCAGCAGAGGCGCTATCACCTTTGACAGGCGCATCAAGCGTCCGCGCTTCCGCACCCAGTTGGGTCGGAGACAACTGGCGCATCATCACCTCAGCCAGACCTACACCCTGCTTTTCCGCCAGGTGTACCGACATCTGGTTGTCATACATGTCCTGATAGAAGCGCGTCTGCGGCGTATTCAGCGGATTGCCCTCAGCGAAAGCTTCGTTGGCATCGCGCATGCTTTTGACCATCATGTTCAGGAACAGCGACTCGAACTGCTGCGCCACGCGCTTGATGTTGTCCGGGCTATTCGCCTTGGACCCCACCTTGAGCTCGCTCATGGCGTTTAGATCGGTATAGCTGATGCTGTTCGGGCTCATGACTGTCTCCTTTCTCAGATAACCACAAGGTCGGCGTTCAAGGCGCCAGCCTGCTTGAGGGCTTCAAGAATGGCCATCAGATCACCGGGTGCAGCGCCCACTTGATTGACTGCACGGACAATTTCATCGAGTGACACACCGGGGTTGAAGACAAACATGCGGCTATCACCCTCTTCGATATTGATCTGTGAACTGGGCGTAACCACTGTCTGACCCGCACCGAATGGCGCGTCAGGCTGGTTGACCTGGATATTTTCAGTGATGGTCACAGTCAAACCACCATGGGTGACCGCCGCTGGCTGAACCCGCACATCCTGACCGATAACGATGGTGCCGGTACGCGAATTGATGATCACCTTGGCCGCGGCGTTACCCTGTTCGATTCTCAGGTTCTCGACCATGGCCATGTAATCCACCCGCTGATTGGGATCCAGCGGCGCACGTACGGTAATGGAACCCGCATCCTGCGCCTGGGCTACGTCCGGCCCAAAAGTGTTGTTGATCTGGTCCACCACACGCTTGGCAGTGGTGAAATCAGGCCGGTTGAGGTTGAACACCAGATGGCTGCTGGTGGCAAAGGGGCTAACCACTTCCCGCTCCACAGTGGCGCCGCCGGGAATCCGTCCGACGCTGGGCACGTTGACCGTGATACGCGAACCGTCGGCGCCTTCCGCACCAAAACCACCGACCACCAGGTTGCCCTGGGCGATGGCGTAGATCTCGCCGTCAATACCTTTGAGCGGCGTCATCAACAGACTGCCGCCGCGCAAGCTCTTCGCGTTACCAATCGAGGAGACAGTGATGTCGATGCTCTGACCAGGGCGGGAAAAGGGTGGCAGGTCGGCATGAATGGCAACTGCCGCGACATTGCGCATCTGAATGCGGGTACCCGGCGGCACGGTGATGCCGAATTGGGTCAACATATTGTTGAAAGTCTGCACAGTAAAGGGCGTCTGACTGGTCTGGTCACCCGATCCATCCAGGCCTACGACCAGGCCATAGCCGATCAACTGGTTAGTCCTCACCCCGGCAATACTGGCAATGTCCTTCAGCCGCTCCGCCTGAACCAGCGGGCTGCTGAAGACAATAACCAGACATAACAGTAGGTTGCGCATTTTCATGATTCCTAGAAGGGCCACAGGGGGCTAAGGAAGAACTGGCTCAACCAACCAGGCTGACTGGCATTGGCAAAAGCGCCGGTACCCGAGTAAGCGATACGTGCATCCGCCACCCGGGTGGAGGGCACGGTATTGTCCTGGCCGACGTCGTCACCGCGAACCAGTCCGGAGATACGAATCAACTCATCGCCATTGTTCAGGGTGATCCACTTCTCACCGCGTACGCGCAGAATGCCGTTGGGCAGCACTTCGGCCACGGTCACGGTAATCGACCCGGTCAGACTGTTGCTCTGGTTGGCTTCAGAATCACCGTTAAACGTCCGGTCACCACTGATACCCACACCCAGGCCGGTACCGCCGACACTCAGTGGTCGACCAAAGAGTGATGGGTTGGCCATTTGCGTAGAGCTGTTCTTGCTGATCTCGTTGTCTGCACTCTTGCGTGCTGCGGTGCGCTCTTGCAGGGTGATAGTGATGATGTCACCGACCCGATGGGCCTTGCGGTCGCCATACAGGCTGACATCAAAACCCGGCTGATAGATGGCGCCATTGTTCAGCGCCTGCGGAATGGGGGTGCGCGGTAGTACCGGCGCATAGGCCGGATCATCCGCCCGCGGCGGCACTTGCACGCAGGCGGCCAGGGTCAGCATGGCACTGAGCAAGAGGACAACACGCAACCTGTTCATTTCACGTTACTCCGATCAGAGGTTCTGACTGACGTACTGCAACATCTGGTCAGCGGTGGAAATCACCTTGGAGTTCATCTCGTAGGCGCGCTGGGTGGTGATCATATTGACCAGTTCCTCGACGACGCTGACGTTGGAGTTCTCCAGGGTATTTTGCAAAACCGTGCCCAGCCCGTTCTGGCCTGGATTGCCTTCCTGCGGCGCACCGCTGGCAGCGGTTTCCAGGAACAGGTTATTACCAATCGCCTGCAGCCCCGCCGGGTTGATAAAGTCGGCAGTCTGCACAATGCCCAACTGCTGAATGGCGGGATTGCCAAATACCGACACGCTGACGGTACCGTCCTCGCCCACCGTAAAGGTCTGGGTGTCTTCCGGCAGCACAATGCCCGGCTCCAGCGGAAAGCCATTGGAGGTAACGACCTGGCCGTCGGCATCCAGATGGAAGCTGCCGTCACGGGTGTAGCCAATATTGCCGTCAGGCATCAGGATCTGGAAAAAGCCCCGACCGTTGATCGCCATATCCAGCGGCTGCTCAGTGGTCTGCAGCGAGCCCATGGTAAAGATCTTCTGCGTACCGGCTACTCGCACCCCGGTACCCAGCTGCAGACCTGAAGGCAACTGAGTGTCCTGAGTGCTTTGGGCCCCGGGCTGACGCTTGATCTGATACAGCAGATCCTCAAACTCGGGACGATCACGTTTAAAACCCGTGGTCGCCACGTTGGCCAGGTTGTTGGAAATGGTTGTGAGCATGGTGTCCTGGGCGGACAGTCCGGTCTTGCTTACCCATAATGCTGCGTGCATGGTCTCTCTCCTCGCGCACCCGATGTGGGTGCGGACTGATCAGGTTCAGCTCATTCTCAGAAGGCTGTTGGTGGACTGGCTGTTCTCTTCAGCGGTACGCATCATCTTGATGTGCAGCTCGAACTGGCGGGCCAGGGACAACATGGCGGTCATTTCCGCCACGGCATTGACGTTGCTGCTTTCCAGGAAGCCGGTGGCGACACTGACTGCGCCGTCGGCAGGCTGTTCAAGCGCACCCTCTACCCGCATCAGGCCATCTTCGCCCTTGCGCATGGCGTTCGGATCGGGGTTTACCAGCTTGATGCGGTCCACCTCGGCCAGCACGTTGGGCGCCTCGCCCAGCGCACGGATACTGATGGTGCCGTCCTGGCCGATTTCCACCTTGTCTGCCGGTGGCAGCGCGATAGGCCCGGCGTTACCCAGTACCGGTAGGCCGCTGGACGTACGCAGCAAACCAAAAGCGTCAATATTCAGGCTGCCTGCCCGGGTATAGGCCTCAGTACCGTCGGGCGCCTGCACGGCTATCCAGCCCTGCCCCTGCACAGCAAGATCCAGATCGCGCCCAGTCTCCTGCATGCTGCCGGAAGTCAGGTCCGTGCCCGGCCTTTCGGTCATCGCATAGGCCCGGGTCGGGTGTGTCTCGCCAAAAACCGGCATGGAGCGAGCCTGCTCAAAGTCCCGCCGAAACCCGGTAGTGCTGACGTTGGCCAGATTGTTTGCATGCGCACGCTGAGCCAACATGTTCTGGCTAGCTCCGCTCATGGATATGAATAAGGATTTGTCCACGCTCTACTCCCGTCCGACAAGGAATTGCCACTTTGGCACTGTCACAGGGAATAAAGCACTTATCGTGCCATGTCATAAAGATCAAATTTAAACTTTAAAATCAATTAGTTATATAATGCGCAATAAAAAAAGCGGCAATACCGGCAAGCCTTGGCCTACCCGTATTGCCGCCTGAGCCCAAGGCCCGACCGGCTTACCTCAGATTGATAATCGTCTGGGTTACCGCATCGGCAGTCTGAATGGTCTTGGCGTTGGCCTGGTAGTTACGCTGGGAGATAATCAGGTTGATCAGTTGCTCCGACAGGTCAACGTTCGACTGCTCCAGCGCGCCGGACTGGATACTGCCCAAGGTGCCCGTGGTGGGAGAACCGACCACTGGCTCCCCGGAGGCGAAGGACTGTGCCCAGGCGGTCTTGCCCAACGGGGTCAGGCCCTGCTGATTGGCAAAAGTAGCCAGCACCACCTGACCCTGTACGCGGGTTTGGCCATTGGTATAACGCGCTACCAGCAATCCAGTATCGTCAATTTCCAGACCTGCCAGCTCACCGGTGGTAAAGCCATCCTGGGATACCGCCGTCACCGCGAAGCTGGACGAGAACTGCGTGGTGCCCGTCAGGTTGATATTGAAGGATGCAGGTGAATCCGCCCCAGTAGGCAGACCGGTTGCGTCAAGCGGCACCCAGTTATCGATATTACCCAGTGGCTGCGGTGTAGTCAGTTGACCGACGCTGTTGAAAGTTAGCTGGATCGGCTCGGGAGCGAATGCCGGATCCGTAGGCAGCGCATTGTTGGTAGCCGGGTCGTTAGTGACCTGACGCCCATCGATCAGGGTAAACATATCCCAGCTATTGCCGCCGGTCTTGACGAAGTACTTGGTCAGCGTATGCGGATTACCCAGGCTGTCGAAAATATTGACCGAGGTAGAGCTGTTATAGGTCGATGAGTTGGTCGGGTCAAAGGTGTCCCGCGCCACATCGGTCGCCGCAGCAATCTCCGCCGGCGTCGGCGCAGCCGGATCAGCCGCGTTTGCATTTATGTAAGTATCAAAGGCTTGTTGCCATACAGCCGGCCGCACGTTGGTGGAGTTCAGATTCAGTGTTGAAGCCACCTCGGTTGTGGCATTCGGATCGGCAGAGCGGGTATCAACACGCAAGTCGGCCCGAACCCCCTGGTTGATCTGACCGGTTACTGCGTTGACGGCAAAACCCTGCAGCCGCTCGCCAAAATTATTGCTGATAAAGCCGTCGCGGTCAGTGCCAAAGAAGCCCGCGCGGGTGTAGCTCAACGCACCCTGGTTACTGGTAACGAAAAAGCCATTACCGTTAATCGCCAGATCAAGACTGTTCTCAGTGAAGTTGATATTGCCCTGAGTAAACTGCTGAGCCACATTGCCCAGCAACACCCCACTACCCTGAGCATTACTTCCGGACCCAAGGATAGAGGCGGCATACACATCGGAAAACTCCGCCCGCGAGCCTTTGAAACCGACGGTACCTGCGTTGGCAATGTTGTTACCGGTGATATTCAGATCGGATGACGCCGCCCGGATACCACTCAAACCGATATTAAAAGACATGGTTGTACTCCTAGCCGATGGTGTATCGGACGACTGTTATTGACCGATTGAATAAACGTTGGAAAGACTGATACTGCCCAGACCAGCAACATTGAGCATCATCTCGCTGCCATTGCCGTTGCCCAGCGAAACGCTGTCGACATTGGCTGGCAGCAACGTAGCCAGTTGCTTGTTCTTGCCATCCAGCGTGGCCTGAGCTTCGAATTTGTAGCGACCAGGCGGCATGATATTGCCGCTGTCGTCAGTGCCATCCCAGGCAAAGTCATGCATGCCAGCTTCCTGAATACCGAGATTGATACGGGTAACCAGCGCCCCGCTGTCGCTCAGCACGTTGACATACACATTGTTACTCTTCTCAGGCAGTGCCAACTGGCCCTTGATGCCCTGCTCGGTATCCACCATGGCCTTGTCGGTCGGCACTATGACCTTGCGGCCCACCAGAGAAGAGGCCTGCAAGGCCTGGGACGACTGGTAGCCGCTGAGCAAGGATTCCATGGACGAATTGAGCTTCTCGATACCCTCAACCGTGCTGAACTGCGCAAGCTGGGCAATAAAGTCGCCATTTTCCTGCGGTGACAGCGGATCCTGATTGTTCAGCTGTGTGACCAGCAGGGTCAGAAACTCGTTTTTGCCGAGCTCATCGCCCTTCTTTTCCCTGCTTTGATCTATCCGATACTGGTCCAGAGCGCTGGCGCCGGTACTGACGGTGTTGGCAATACTCATGGTCTGTTAACTCCTGTTACTGACCCAGTGTCAATACGCGCTGCAGCATGGTCTTGGCAGCGTTCATGATTTCAACGTTGGTTTGGTAGGCACGGGAAGCGGCCATCATGTTGGCCATCTCCTCGACCACATTGACGTTCGGATAGAACACATAGCCTTCTTCATTGGCCATGGGATGATCCGGCTCATAGCGGGGCTGCAGCTCGGCGTCGGACTCAACAATCCCACGCACCTCTACCCCTTGTCCGGACTCATGCTCGGAGGCAAACAGCGATGCACCCATACCCTGTTGCTGATCGAATACGGTGGCGAATACCGGATGTCTGGCACGGTAGGTCTCACCCACACTGCTGGACACGGTCTCGGCATTGGCTATATTGCTCGCCACTGTATTCAGCCGCAGAGACTGGGCGCTCATACCAGAGCCGGCGATAGTGAAAACCTGACTAAGGGACATGGTTTACTCTCCACGCAGGGCAGTCATCAGCCCCGAAAATTTGCTGTTGAGAAAGGTAAAACTGGCCTGAAAGCGAATCGCGTTGTCGGCGTATTCGGCCTGCTCTACCTGGCTGTCGACGGTATTACCGTCCACCGCAGGTTGCAGGGGCGTGCGGAAGCGCAGGCCTGCCACTTGATCTATCAGGCTCTCGGCGTTCATGTGTCCGCTGTGTGTCTGCTTGGCAGCGAATGAACTGTCCTGACCCGTCTGCTGGGCGGCCAGAACGGCGGCAAAATCCAGGTCACGAGCCTTGAAGTTGGGTGTTTCAGCGTTGGCAATATTGTTCGCAAGCACCGCCGCGCGCTGGCCTCGAAAGCTCAGTGCCTGCTCGTGTATTCCCAGTGCCTTGTCAAAGTTGATACTCATAACGGCATCCTCACCGTGGCAACAGTTGGCCACTTGCTGTCTCTGCCGATTAACATAGCAATCGCCATGCCAATTTATAAAAGTCTTTATTTACATGAGCTTACGAAACAGGAAAAGGAAGTGCGGCAAGCACTTACCGCTTGGCGGCAAATGCAGGGATGATATGCGGGGGATAAGAAGGAGAACCCGCGGGCGCTGCAACAACACTCGCGGGCTTGGTTGCATAGGTAGTTAAGTTACTTGGCCTTGTAAACGATGCCTGGGCTGCACTGCACCATCTGATACAGCTCCGGAAGCCCGTTGAGCGCCTCGGAAGCGCCGAGAATAAGGTAGCCGCCAGGCTTGAGCGTGGCATGCATACGCTTGAGTATGTCCTTCTTCAATTCACCGGAAAAATAGATCAGCACATTGCGGCAGAAGACGATATCGAACTTGCCCAGCATGGCGTAGCTATCCAGCAGATTCAGGGCACGGAACTCGACACGATTGCGCAGCGGTTGCTTGACCACCCAGCGCCCCGGCGACGGCTGGTCAAAGTATCGTGCCAGGCGGTCCGAGGATAGCCCACGAGCCACTGACAGACTGTCGTATTCGGCGGACTTGGCAGCCGTCAGAATACCGCCGGACAGGTCAGTCGCAACTATCTGTGCGCCGCCGCGGAGCTGGCCAAGGTTGGACCGCTCGAACTCTTCTATAGCCATGCTCAGGGAATAGGGCTCCTGACCGGAAGAGCAGGCTGCCGACCATATGCGCAGGCGCTGACCGGGATTCTCCTTGATGAACTCGGGCAGCAGGCGGTTCTTGAGCACCTCAAAGGGATACACATCCCTGAACCAGAGCGTCTCATTGGTAGTCATGGCATCTACTACCGCCTCACGCAATCCCGCACGCGGTTGGCTCTGGATGCGACTTACCAGCTCACCCAGACTCTTGATGCCATGCTGTTCAAGCAAACGATTCAGGCGACTGGCGACCAGATATTGCTTGTTGTCACCCAGGACAATACCGCAGGCCTTCTCCAGAAACTCTCGAAAAACCTGAAAATCTTTATTCGCTGAAGTCACGCAACCCTTCCCGTTAATTGTTGAATTGCACCTTCAGTCATCTCATGTAGCCCGCAGCGCATGCAACCGATCAATGACCCGCTGCGCGAGTTCATCCGGCTTGAATTTGGCCAGAAAATCATCAGCTCCGACCTTTTTCACCATCGCCTGGTTAAACACCCCGGACAGCGAGGTGTGCAGCAGAATATGCAGCCCACTCAGGCGCGGGTCATTGCGTATCTCTGCAGTCAAGGTGTAGCCGTCCATTTCCGGCATCTCGATATCCGAGACCATCATCAACAGCTCACTGGTAACCGTATCGCCGTTCTCAGCCAGACTCTTCAGCCAATCCAGTGCTTGCCGACCGTCATTAAGAGCGATCACCTCCACTCCGACTTCCTGCAGACAGCGCGCTACCTGCTTGCGTGCCACCGAAGAGTCATCCACGATCAGCACCCTGCGGGCAGTCGCCTCGGCATGGGTCTGCTTGTCGATCACCCCCTCGGAAATGGTTTCCACGGTCGGAACCACCTCGGCGAGGATCTTCTCCACGTCGATGATTTCAACCATCATGTCATCGACCCGCGTTACCGCAGTGAGATAATGATCGCGGCCCGTTCCCCTTGGCGGCGGATGAATCTCGGACCAGTTCATGTTCACAATCCGCTCGACCGAGCGCACTAGAAAACCCTGCACCCGATAGTTGTACTCGGTGATGATCACGAAGGCTGTGCTCAAGTCATCGAGACCCGGGCCTCCGGTCGCCTTGTTCAGATCAATGATCGGCAGAGTTCCGCCGCGAATATGGGCGACGCCACGTACCACCGGGTTCAACCTGGGCAACAGCGTCAGTTTCGGACACTGCAGCACCTCTTTGACCTTGAACACATTGATGCCATAGAGCTGCGGCCCAGCCAGACGGAACAGCAACAGCTCCAGACGGTTCTGGCCTACCAGCTGCGTACGCTGGTTGACCGAGTCCATTACGCCTGCCATGGGCAACTCCTTCTTGATTGCGAATAAAACGGCACACATTTTGCTGCGCTATTACTGAAACACATTAAGCGGCGTTTTCTTGACATGCGCCAACCCTCGGGCAACTAGGTTAATTGTATGCGCTTTCTAACAGGGTGCGCGGTATTGCCGATATTTTTTTGCGCAGGTCTCTCCGCCAACCCGCTGATAGATCAGCTTATCGGCGCGACTACGACTTTTCTTGAGCAGGAAGTTGAGGAACACCTCGCGCGCAGTACCCGTGAGGCGCGTTACGAAGTGCGGGTCAACCGCCTGGATCCGCGGCTGCGCTTGCCGCTATGTCCGGAACAGGCTCTGAGCGCCAGCCTGGAAAGTCCTGCCGAACCCGTCGGGCGGGTAACCGTACGCCTGACCTGTGAGGGCGACGTACGCTGGCGCCTGTTTATCTCTGGCCAGGTCAGCCTGTTCCAGAACGTACTGGTTGCGACCCGCCCCCTTGGCCGTCACAGCCTTATAGCCAGGGATGATGTGGCCCTGCATGAACGCGATATCGGCCAATTGAGCGGTGCCTACCTGACTGAATTCGAACAGGTGCTGGGCATGCGCCTGAGGCGCCAGGTAAATGCAGATACGGTACTTTCACCGAATCAACTTGAGCAGGACGAAGTTGTGAAACGGGGCGACCGTGTGGTAATCAGCGCAGCCAACCCGCAGGTGTCCGTCAGAATGCCCGGAGAAGCCTTGGAAAGCGGCAACACCGGTGCGCAGATTCGGGTACGCAACAGTCGCTCGGGCCGTGTTATCACCGGCCGCGTAACCGGGCCAGGCCAGGTTCAGGTAGCAATGTGAAAAACACGCGGGGATCGGATACAATGACGGCCAGCAAAGGATCGCAAAACGTGTGCTGGTTCACACTTATTTATCCTAAAGTTCTGGCTGCATCGGCCGTTATAGCGGTTAGCAAAGCATTCAGATTCTGAGGACAGCAGAATGGTTATTGATTTCAACACCTCCAATGGCGCCAATGGCACGCGCAGCACCCAAACGGGTAGCGCCAATGCCAAGCGTGACGTCGCCGAGGCTCCCCGCCCCGATGAGCAGGCCGGTGGCCGTCAGGATGTTGCCAGTGACGGCGACGTTCGACTGAGCTCGCAAGCCCAGCAGCTACAGGTCATTGAAGATGGCCTGCGGGACCTGCCGGTAGTTGACGAGCAGCGTGTAGCGCAGATTCGTCAAGCTATCAGCGACGGCAGCTATCAGGTAGACAGTACCCGTATCGCGGACAAGCTTCTGGCCCTCGAGGAATAATCCAGAGTACCATCCAGAAGCGTTGCTGAGTCCCCAACAACGTGGAGAGAGCGGATGGAACACATGGAACACACCTTTGTTCAGGCAACAGCCGACTGTACTGCCTTTCTTACCCTGCTCGATCTCGAGCAGCAAGCGCTTATTAATCGGGACATGGGGGCTCTTGAAGCCCTCCTGACCGACAAGGCGCCCCTCGTCGCTGCACTCTCCCGACATGACCAGGCTATCCTCGTTTTCTGCCAGGAACTGGGCATAGATCCAGGGCCGGGCTTGAAGCAACACATCGCCGCCCTCGGGTCCGACGCACTCCAGGCCAGCTTTGCAGCATTCACCGCAGCGCTGCAACAATGCCAGCAAGCCAATGAACGCAACGCCCGATTGATACGACACAATCAGCAAGCCACCACGCAGTTGCTGGACATGTTGCGCAATCAAGGTGAATCAAGCCAGACAATATATGACCGCCAAGGACTCGCTAGCAGACCCGGCTCACCGCGCAATCTGACAAAAGTGTGATATATATGTCAAAGCGCCATCATGCTGTATGAACCATTATCCGTATTTCTGATACCGAGAGCCGTCAGTGTCCACCCTATTTGAACAAGAAGCGGGTCCGCAGCCGCCGCGCATAGTCCGCTCCCCAATAGAAATTCTTTCTCTGCTGAAGAACATTCAGCAGAGACATGATCACCTGACCATTACCTTTACCGACCGCGCGCAGAAATTTCAGAGCTTTGTGGTCCAGATCAACAGTGACTCCAAGCAGATCTGGATTGACGAAATGATCCCGCGTGACGGCGATCGCTACGCCGTGCAAGGTGAATCCTTCCGTGCTGAAACCTGGCTCGAAGGCGTACATATGCGCTGGCAGTGTGCCGGGGTGCAGAAAGTCATGCTTGATGGCGTACCGGCCTATTGCGCCCCCCTGCCGCAGGAAATGATCTATCACCAGAAGCGCGGTGCGTTTCGCGCCCCAGTGCGGCGCAGCATGGCTGTAGGTATGGGCCTCGGCCATGCCAAGCGCGCCATTTCACTGGATGGTCAGTTGATGGATATTTCTGCCACTGGCTGCAAGGCCAGACTGTCGGGCAATCGCTCCAGTGCCCTGCCACCAGGGGACGAGTTCGAGCTGAGCTACCTGGATTTACCAGAAACCAGCCGGGTAAACCTGACCATGGAGATTCGTCACGTGGTATATGATCAAGCGGCCGACGAAACCCAGGTTGGACTCATGTTCAAGCAGCCCAGCCCCTTGGATCAGCGCCAGATAGATCGTTTCGTCAACTTCCTGCAGCGCGAGGCTCGTCGCCTGGAAAAGGACGATCTGTTCTAGCCAGCCAGCCCCCGCCCCTAGCCGGGGCGGTGATCATCCTGATCCTCATCACGTTCGGAAGCCCGCGGGTAGCTATCGCTTTCATCGCGCATCTGCTCTTCAACCATCTGCTCATCAACGCGTGGGTCCATAGCCGCAGCTAGCGGTGAGCTGACCAGGTTACCAGCAGCAGGCATGAAGGGGGATGGCGCGTCCTGGATGAGATGCTCCCCGGTAACCGACTCCGGCCGTACCTTGAGCAACAGTATCAGCGTGCTGCAGGCCATGAACACATAGAGCATGTTTGGCCCCAGAAGCTTCATCAGTAACGAACCCGCCAAAGGACCAATACTGGCCCCCAGACCAAAGGTAACCAGCAGCATCGCAGACAGTGGCACTCGATCCTCCGGCTCCACATGGTCGTTCGCCAGGGCAACAGCCAAAGGATAAAGGGTAAACGCCAGCACCCCGAACAGTGCGGTGAAAACCAGCAGCAGCCAGGCTGGCAGCGGCAAGCTGGCCATACCCAGCACCACTGCCGTCAACGCGATGGCATTTAGCTGAATCATTCGGCTACGATCCAGTCGATCCGACAACCAGCCCGTCGGCCACTGCGCCAACAACCCAGCGCCAATGGTCACTGCCATGAAAATACCGATATCTTCGGTTGCCAGGCCAATGCCGGAAGCGAACACCGGCGCCAGACCGTAAAACGCCCCGAGCAGCAAGCCGGATACAGCCACCGTGGTCAAAGCCTGGGGAATGCGCTCGACGAACAGCCGCACCTTCATCGGCGCCGGATGCAGGGGTGCCGGGTGAATACGACTGGTGATGGCAACCGGCACCAGGCACAGGGAAAAGCACATGGAGACCAGCAGCAAATGGCGAATATCCAGGTCAGGCATCAGGGTAAGAACCACCTGGCCTAGCGCAAGACCCAGGAAGGTCACTGCCATATAGCTGGCAAAGACCATACCGCGCTGGTGCGATTCAGCCTGCTCGTTCAGCCAGCTCTCCAGCACCATGTATTGGCACATCATGGCCATGCCTACCAGCACCCTCAATAGAAACCAGATCTCGACGCTAGCTGTCAGAGCGTGACCCAGCACCGAGGCGGTGACCACACCGGCGCTGGCCACAAACGCCCGTATATGTCCAACACGCGCAATAAGTCGGTGGCCCACAGAGGCTCCGAGCACCAGCCCGACGTAATAGCCGGTCATCAACAAGCCAATCCAGATTTCGCTTACGCCCTCGTCGGAAAGCCTCAAACCCAGGTAGGTACTCAACAGGCCGCTGCCCAGCAGCATCAACAAGGTTGCAAAATACAGCGACGAAAAAGCGCTAAGACTCTTGGGCATTACAACTCCAATCCAATTTATTTATGCACCAGTGTAGGACAACGACAGGTCATGAAAGTGACAGCGGCTAAACCCGCCCAAATAGCTCGCTGGCCTCCTGACTTGATCAGTGCCCAGGCCAGCAGAAACTCCGCAGCAATAACTTCATGACCCGTGATTCCGTGATCCGAACCGGGAGACGCCTATGAGGGGAAAATGTTCCTGGAAGCTCGAGCCAACAAATAGCTACGCCCGGCTTTGAATGGTGCGCGAGCCCGGATTCGAACCGGGGACCTACCGCTTAGGAGGCGGTCGCTCTATCCAGCTGAGCTACAAGCGCACGGGGTAATCGCAAAAAAGCCCGGATATCTGTACTGCATGGCTAAAAGCGAAGCGCGCATATTAACTGATCGTACACAGCCTTGACCACCGCGATCATAACGGCCAATCAGTGGTTGCAAAGTGCCATCTGTCGGAAACACGTCACAAAACCAAGGCATTTTTCTGTCACAAGCTGACAAAACCCCGACAAACAAGGTATAAAGAGTGATACGAATTTTGTAATAAAGGCTCAGTTACCTGCATCGGCAAGAATACCAGCCCGTAGCTATACTGATTCCTCAAGGGTCACTGTGCTGTTCCAAATGGCCAGTATCGATTTTCTTATCTTAAGCGATTAATGTTGCCCCTATGAAAACTGCAACCCAACATTACACCAGCCGTACTGCTGACAAATTCGTCGTCCGCCTCCCTGAGGGCATGCGGGAACATATCGCTGAAGTTGCCAGACAGCATCATCGCAGCATGAATTCGGAGATCATTGCCAGACTGGAACACAGTCTGCTGGATCTGCCCACGCTGCCGGATCAACCCAGTCGCCAGTTGCTGAACGACCAACAGCTCGAGAACCTCAGCCACCCTGAGCGCGACCTGTTGTTGCGCTTCCGGGAAATGAGCCGTCGTCAGCAAAATGCGCTGCTGGCCTTGCTGCCTGGAGAAGAACAGCAGCAGGCCTGAAACCCAAGCATCCTCCACTGAAACAAAAAAACCGCTCAATGAGCGGTTTTTTTATGCCTCAGGCGCTGTTAGAACAACGCCTGCGCAATCAACAATTGCTTAACCAACACCTGCTCAACCAACAAAGTTGAGCAGGATACCTGCAGCGACTGCCGAGCCAATCACACCCGCCACGTTCGGACCCATGGCATGCATCAGCAGGAAGTTCTGCGGGTTGGCCTCAAGACCCATCTTGTTCGAGACGCGAGCTGCCATAGGTACAGCGGATACACCAGCCGAACCAATCAGCGGGTTGATCGCCTGCTTGCTCACCAGGTTCATCAGCTTGGCCATCAGTACGCCCGAAGCAGTACCCGCACAGAAGGCCACCATGCCCAGTACGAAGATCCCCAGAGTAGTCAATTGCAGGAACTCCTCGGCAGATAGCTTCGAAGCAACGGCCAGACCCAGGGCGATGGTGACGATATTGATCAAGGCATTACGCGCGGTATCGGCAAGGCGCTCTACCACGCCACACTCGCGCATCAGGTTACCAAAGCACAGCATACCTACCAGCGGAGCTGCCGAAGGCAGCAGCATGGCAACCAGGAGCAGCAGCAAAAGCGGGAAGATGATCTTCTCGGTTTTACTCACTACCCGCAGTTGGGTCATGGTAATGGCCCGTTCCTTCTCGCTGGTCAGGGCACGCATGATCGGCGGCTGCAGCATGGGCACCAGCGCCATGTAAGCGTAGGCAGCTACCGCAATCGGCCCCAGCAGATGAGGTGCCAACTGACTGGTAACATAGATCGAGGTAGGACCGTCCGCTCCACCAATAATGGCGATGGATGCCGCCTCCTTGAGCGTAAACTCAAATCCGGGAATACCCCAGGCGGTCAGTGCCAGAGCGCCCAGCAAGGTACCAAAAATGCCAAACTGTGCCGCTGCACCAAGTAGCAGTGTGCGCGGGTTAGCCAGCATCGGACCAAAATCGGTCATAGCCCCAACGCCCATGAAAATCAGCAGCGGGAAGACCGTAGTCAACAGCCCGACATCATAGAACATGTAGAGCAAACCACCACTCTCGGCCATACCCGCAACCGGCATGTTTGCAAGAATACCGCCGAAGCCGATAGGGATCAGCAACAGGGGCTCAAACCCCTTGCGAATGGCCAGATAGATCATGCCCAGACAGATCAGGATCATGATCAGTTGACCAATATCGATCTGCGACAGGCCCGTGGTTAACCATAAGTCATAAAGCTTCTGCATGAACGGGCTCCCTTAACCTATCGTCAACAGGGTGTCGCCGACCGATACCGCGTCGCCCACCTTGACGTTGACAGAACCCACAGTGCCGGCCTTGAAGGCACAGACTTCGGTCTCCATTTTCATGGCTTCGAGAATGATCACTACCTGACCTTCCTCGACTTCCTCACCCGGCTGCACCAACACCTTGAAGATATTACCGGCCAGAGGCGCGCTCTGTGGCTCACCATCACCCGCGGGCAAAGCTGCCGCCGCAGTTGCCGAGGCAGCATTGTTACCCACTGGCTTGATACCGGTAATGTCGCCACCACTGGCAACCTGAACCACATACTCCTTGCCATCGACCGCAACAGTGTAGGTTTCAGGCTCGCCGGGCTTACCTGCAGGCACCACGGCCTGGCCGGTAGGCACAGGCTCGAAGGCATCGGGATTGCCACGGTTTTCCAGAAACTTCAGACCAATCTGCGGGAACAGGGCGTAGGTCAGCACATCATCAATTTCTTCACTGGCCAGGGTAATACCCTTCTCTTTCGCCAGATCTCTCAGCTCAGCGGTCAGCTTGTCCATTTCCGGCTCAAGCAGATCAGCCGGACGACAGACAATGGCTTCGGCGCCATCCAGTACTCGGGCCTGCAGCTCCTTGTTGAAGGGCGCTGGCGCTGCACCATATTCGCCTTTCAGGATACCGGCGGTTTCCTTGGTGATGGATTTGAAGCGCTCACCCGTCAGCACATTGATAACAGCCTGGGTGCCGACGATCTGCGAGGTAGGCGTGACCAACGGGATAAAGCCCAGGTCTTCGCGCACCCGCGGGATTTCCGCCAGCACTTCATCGAACTTGTCACCGGCGCCCTGCTCCTTGAGCTGGCTTTCCATGTTGGTCAGCATGCCACCGGGCACCTGAGCAACCAGAATACGGGAGTCCACACCCTTGAGGTTGCCCTCGAACTGCGCGTACTTCTTCCGTACCTCACGGAAATAGGCAGCCACTTCCTCCAGCAACAGCAGATCAAGGCCGGTATCACGCGAAGTATTCTGGAAAATCGCTACAACCGATTCGGTTGGCGAGTGACCATAGGTCATGGACAACGAGGAAATGGCCGTATCAACGTTATCGATACCCGCCTCGGCCGCCTTGAGGATGGCCGCAGTGGACAGGCCTGCCGTCGCATGGCACTGCATGTGCACGGGGATACTCAGGGTCTTCTTCAGGCGCGAGACCAGATCAAAGGCAATATAGGGGGTCAGGATCCCGGCCATATCCTTGATGGCAATGGAGTCAGCGCCCATATCCTCGATCTGCTTGGCCAGGTCTACCCACATTTCGATAGTGTGTACCGGGCTAGTGGTATAGGAGATAGTGCCCTGAGCGTGCTTGCCTTGGGCCTTGACCGCCTTCAGTGCCGTTTCCAGATTGCGTGGATCGTTCATGGCATCGAACACGCGGAACACATCAACGCCGTTGACTGCCGCACGCTCGACGAACTTCTCCACTACATCGTCAGCATAATGCCGATAACCGAGCAGGTTCTGCCCCCGCAGCAGCATCTGCTGCCGGGTATTGGGCATGGCCTTCTTCAGCTCGCGAATACGCTCCCAGGGATCTTCGCCCAAGTAGCGGATACAGGAGTCAAAGGTTGCTCCGCCCCAGGATTCTAACGACCAGAAGCCCACCTGATCCAGTTTGCCGGCGATAGGCAGCATGTCGCTGAGGCGCATGCGGGTGGCAAGTATGGACTGGTGAGCGTCGCGCAAGATGACATCGGTAATGCCCAAGGGCTGCTGCTTGGTATCGGTCATAGTGTTATGGCCTGTCTAGTTTTAATAGTGAAAACGCGCAAAGGGGTATTAGGTACGACGGCTCCGGTGCTGCTTGACAGCTTCGCCGATCACCCGAAGCAGCTGGGGATCAATGCTCGCGGATGCCGTTTTCAATTTGGGTGCAGCCTTCGCCACTGGAGCTTTTTCTGGGAAAAAGCGACCAAGTAGCTTGGACATGATGGTGGTGAATATGACCAGCAGGATCAGAAAAACAAACACTGAACCCATGCCCAGCGCCATCAGTTCCACACCTTCCATCACCAGATCGGATGAAGTCATTGTCTCTCCTGCAGTGATAAAGCACACCAATAGGTACGCCTTGGCAAAATCAGTCGGGGTTATGGCAGCCAGAACCGTGCAGACAGTCACAGTTGGGCGCTAACGGTCTCCCCAGCCAGTCGCAAAACCGGCCTAATGTATCCTGATGTGACATTTTTGGCAAACCAGGCGACATCTTTTCATAGCAAAAACAGTGTCGCCAGCCCGAGAAAAATAAAGAAACCACCACTATCGGTGATGGCGGTAATCAGCACACTTGAGCCCAGCGCCGGATCGCGACCCAAACGCAGTCTGAGCAGCGGGATAACCACCCCCATCAGCGACGCCAGGAGCATATTCAGGAGCATGGCCGACATAAGCACTATGGATAGCGGTGCATTTCCATAGAGCAGATAGGCCACAAAGGCCAACACCAGGCCCCAGAATGTACCGTTGACTGCCGCGACAGCTGACTCCTTGCGCAGCAAGCGCTTGCCATGATTCTCCTGCACCTGGCCGGTGGCAATACCTCTGACAATCATGGTGATGGTCTGATTCCCCGAGTTACCGCCTATACCTGCAACAATCGGCATCAATGCTGCGAGCGCGACCAGTTGCTCGATCGAGCCCTCGAACAGCCCAATTACCCGCGACGCGACCAAGGCTGTACACAGATTGATTGCCAGCCAGGCCCAGCGGTTGCGCACTGACTTCCACACCGAGGCGAAGATATCCTCCTCCTCGCGCAAACCCGCCGCATTCAGAACCTCCGCCTCACTTTCCTCACGGATATAGTCGAGCATGTCATCAATAGTCAGGCGGCCATACAGATGCCCTCTGGCATCCACCACCGGCGCGGACACCAGGTCATAGCGCTCAAAGGCTTGCACCGCCTCACCTGCGTCATCCTCGGGATCAAAAATCACCGGATCTTCCGACATCACATCTGCTACCAGTTCGTCCGGAGAGCTGACCAACAGCTTCTTGATCGGCAACACACCCTTGAGCTGCCCCTCATCGCCAACTACAAAGAGCTTGTCGGTATGGTCGGGCAGCATGTCGAAACGGCGCAGGTAGCGACTGACGACCTCCAGGGTGACATCCTCTCGGATAGTCACCATATCGAAGTCCATCAATGCGCCAACCTGGTCGTCATCAAAGGACAGCGCCGACTTCAGGCGCTCGCGCTGCTGGGCATCGAGTGTGTCCATCAACTCCCGCACCACGTCGCGCGGCAGATCCGGCGCAAGGTCAGCCAATTCGTCGGCATCCAGGTTGTTGGCGGCGGCGATGATCTCCTGACTATCCATGTCGGCAATCAGGGTTTCCCGAACAGCGTCGGACACCTCAAGAAGAATTTCGCCGTCACGCTCGGACTTGACTAGCTGCCAGACAGCTAGTCGCTCTTCCAGAGGCAGGGATTCGAGAATAAAGGCGACGTCGGCCGGGTGCAGCTCTTCGAGCTTGCGCTGCAGCTCGACCAGATTCTGCTTGTGCACCAGGTGCTCGACGAGATCCCGGTGCCCACCTTCCTGCTTGTGCACCAAGTTCTCCACCAGGCGGTGCTTGTGCAGCAGCTCCATAACCTGGTCAAGACGATCCTTCAGACTCTCCGGAGACTTTCTGTTGGGTGGTGTCATAACTCGATCTCCATGAAAAGCGCGGGCCAGGGAGGCGTCCGTCTTTTGATACAAATGCAGCCGCAGCGTTCCCCCCCTACCGAGGCAGATACTGCCATTAGCCTAGCAGGCTTTGCGAAGGGGCTCAGCCATTCATCGACAGACAGGCACCGACGGACAGGCAAAAAAAAACCCACCGGATAACCAGTGGGTTTCTTAAATGGTGCACTCGGGAGGATTCGAACCTCCGACCGCTCGGTTCGTAGCCGAGTACTCTATCCAGCTGAGCTACGAGTGCATCGTGGGGCGTATTATAGGGACAGATTTTCGCCTGTCAAACGCTTTTTTCCTTTTGATTCAGAAACTAACGTTCGAAAAACCCTATAGCACAAAAGTGGCGGAGAGGGCGGGATTCGAACCCGCGATACCCTTTTGAGATATACTCCCTTAGCAGGGGAGCGCCTTCAGCCACTCGGCCACCTCTCCGTAACACGCGCAGAATATTACCTGCGCGGTTGCGCTAATGCAATGAAAAACTCAATGAAATTAGCTATTTGGTTCTTCATCTTTTTCTTTCTGAATACGCTGGTAGATTTCTTCACGGTGAACAGCCACTTCCTTGGGTGCATTGACCCCAATTCGTACCTGATTACCCTTCACTCCCAGTACTGTCACGGTGACTTCATCACCGACCATCAGAGTCTCACCGACCCTTCGAGTCAAAATTAGCATTCCATTTCTCCTTGCTCATGATCAGGACACAGCAGTCTGCAAAAAAACCGGCACGTTAACTGTCAACCCGGCTCTTCTCCTGAAACTATGACAACAGTGCAGGACAACTCGTTCGTCCTACCTTGTTGCACGGTGTCACAAGATCGATGGGTCGCCAGCCGGGCCCGGCAGCCAGAAACCAGACCCGTCAACTGCCCCGCAAGCGGCGCAGTACTAAACCCTTTAGAGATGATCTTCCTTGGCGGAGATAGCATCCAGCTCAAAAGCGGTGTGCAAACCGCGCACGGCCAGCTCAAGATACTTCTCGTCAATGACTACCGAGATCTTGATCTCGGAGGTCGAAATCATCTGAATATTGATACCGTCGTTCGACAGCGCCTCGAACATCTTGCTCGCGACACCTGCGTGCGAGCGCATACCCACACCAACGATGGAGACCTTGGCAATGCGATTGTCCGCCGCCACTTCGCGTGCACCAATCTGCTCGGACACCTGACGCAGGATCTCTTCCGCCTTGCGGAAATCGTTCCTGTGTACAGTAAAGGTGAAGTCTGTGGTGTTGTCGCGTGAAACGTTCTGCACGATCATATCCACTTCGATATTACCAGCACTGATGGGGCCCAGAATCTTGAAAGCCACACCAGGGGTGTCGGGTACGCCACGGATGGTCAGCTTGGCCTCATCACGGTTGAAGGCAATACCGGAAATAACGGGTTGTTCCATTGACTCACCATCCTCAAAGGTAATCAGGGTCCCGGGACCCTCCTTGAAACTGTGCAGAACCCGCAGCGGCACGTTGTACTTGCCAGCGAATTCGACCGAACGAATCTGTAATACCTTGGAACCCAGACTGGCCATTTCGAGCAT